>JABGRQ010000198.1 GCA_018648225.1 Chloroflexota bacterium | reverse complement strand
CGGTTCATTATTTCTCGTCCATTTACCAATTCAGCGGCTCGTCTTTGAATATCGGTTCTTGGTTTCATTGGATTTGTCCCTTAATGCAAGGTTTCATCTGGACGCGGCGCGCCACAACCAATAGCACGATCAAACTTCTCACCGCAATACAAAGCATCCGCATGATTGGCGGTATCGCAATGTAAACACTGCCAGGTCTTCACATCCGGTTTTGCCGGTTTGCTCGTTTTCACCAGCGGATTATCTGGGTAGTTCTGATACCTCTGGTGCAGGTAGTTCAGGGTTGCCTCGTAATACGATGAAAGCGAACCACCTTGAATGATGATGGTCTTGGTCATGCGCGCTCCACGTTATTCGATCGGTAAAGTGCGAGTGCGGTCAGTGTACGTACTCCCTATCCACAGGGTATAATTGACCTTTGACCGCACTCGTTGCTAGGACGGTCGGGCCTCCCGGTGAGTTTGGCGCTTCCGGGGGGCCTTCTTGTGTACGGCGGGGTATCGTTATTCACTTTCTAGCGGGGCATCACCTCCTTCGCAGGTGGTCGAATTATTGGGTCGAAACACGGAGCAAGAAATTGACTTTTGGTTTCCGGCGTGTGGTGTTGTCCTCAGCGGGGTATTCCGTCACACGTTGGATATGCCGAGTGATAAATTCATCTTTCTCGCCCGGCTGGATGTCGCCCTCCCGGAGAGCCAAGGCAGCCAGCTTTTCGGCATCTCGGTATAACCTTGCATGCTTTTTGCGGGTCATTATTCACCTCCATTTCTAGGCGTATTCGTAACGCCGTGTGATAGGTTGCTTCGTCATGTACTCCACAACACGGTGGGTCAATGCAGCATCAGCCACAGCGTTATGCAGATTGTCCGGCAGAGCGATACCGCATTGCTCCGCAGCAAGACCAAGTTTTTGCCATTTGTAGCTGCCATGATAGGAATTCCACTCACCGAAAAACGCTGCATACAATTTCATGGCACAAACAGTTTCCGATGTCCACTGCTCTTTTTCAGGTGAGCTAACCGACTGAAACAACAAGCGCATGTCAAAGGCTGCGTTGTAAACCACAACCAGACGCCCCGCTATGATCCTGAGTAATTTCGGCCATGTCTCGGTCATTGTCGGTGCATTGGCGACATCCCTGTTGGTGATCCCGTGTACGCTCGTTGCTTGCATGGGAATTGACTTTCTGGGCCGAATGAGCGTATCCAGCAATGTCATGCCGTTGGTGTCGACAATACCAATGCTGACCACCTCATCATCAGCCTTGACGCCGGTAGTTTCTGTGTCCAGAAAGACCGGGGCCTGAACCATCCAGCTTTGGGCGGCTTCTATTGCCGCATCGCGATGTTTTAGATTTTTTTGCATAAGCCTCCTAAAGTGGTAATGCGAGTTGATAAATTACATTTTTGTTCACGGTGGTGTCAATCGTTCCAGCATCGAGATTGTGTAACCGTGCATATTCTTCAACCATTTGCTCCGCCAGTTCGCGGGTGTTTTCAATCGCCTGATCCAGTCCAGCGCCATGATTCCTGCCGCCACAGATGCACGCACAGTTTTTGTGCCTGGCTTCGTAGCACCTGGCATCGCACCGGCTTTGTGCGCCGGATGAGGAGCTAAAAGAGATCAGGGTGGTCATCAGGTATTTTCTCCTTCGAGATCGGCTTTGCTTCCGTCTCTTATCTCCGTGCCGGAAATCGCTCTCCGGCATAGAAATAAATTACGCAAGTTTTCTTACCAGCCCTGCTCCTTGATGGTTGCCTCGATGAAATCAACTTCTTCTTTGTGTAGCACAATGGTTTCTCCATCTTCATCTGTCAAAACAGCAACATCTTTAGTCATGGCAGCGAAAAAACGAGCGAATCCGGTCGGCTTTTCGTAAAAAAGCTTGCTGCCGGGGTAGTCGCTATGCTCGATAACGATCTGGTCGGCCTCTTTGTATACGGTTAGTGTCTCTCCGAATTCGTTAGTCCAGGTAAATTTGTCGGTCATAAGTTTCTCCTTGTGAATATTTTGTCGTGACAGCCAGGTTCCCGGTGCAGCGTTGTTTGTCACGTTCCTTATTTCGCCAGTAAATCACTGACATCGAGTTAATTTCCGTTTCCGTTGCCGTTGTTGGCTTTATAGGTTTTGGCGAATTTCTGCAATTCGTCCCGCATCGTCTGTTCGCGCGCTACTGCCTGCTTCCATTCATTTTCGTCGCGCAACCCTCCCCTACGCGAATATAGGCCGTATAATTTTTTCCCGCCGCCCTGACGTGATGTGGAGGAGGGCATTACCCAAACGGAGGTATCCATCACGGACAGAGTAGCGGGAATAAAAAAACTTCCACTGGGAACTGCAGGCAGAAGTTTTTTGTGCTAAAATTTCTTCTGCAAGTTGCAGTTCTTGCTGCAATTTGCGCGCTCAGGGACGTAAGTCTCTGGGCGTGACCCTGAGGGCCGGTGTTCTCAGGGTCAATTTTTTAATGAAAATGTGCCATGGAAATGAAATATAATTTATTCTCCAAGTTAAGTCAAGATAACATGGAGAATAAATTGCAAAATAAAAGCGGCCTATTGGCCGCTTTATATAGAGCTTTTATGTATTAGAGATTGTTATTCTGAGATATGCTGGTGGGATGGATGCTTTATCAGCTAAAGAATATGTAACCGCCCTATACCGCTTGAGGTAATAGTTCTTCAGATTTTGGTTGGTAGGGTGTTCCGCTTGGCGTAAATAGCCACTTGCCTTGTCCACCATGTTTCCGATAAATCTCTGCACAATAGGCTACGTCTTGTGCATCCAAAATAGTCTTGCGACCTTCTTTCCCAATACGCCTAATGTACCCGCGCTGCATCCATCGAGTTAAAGTAGATGTAGGAATATTATGTACGCGCGATGCCTCGCTAATGCTTATTCTAACTCCAGCCAAGTTTTTGTGCATCTTGTATTCCGGCAAATCTTCTTTGCGGACATTTGGTTTTATTGCTTCGCTCACGATAACATCACCATCCGGTAATCTGACGGCTTCTATCTTACCGGATTCGGCCATTTCTCGCAACTCGGCCACTTTGTAACCGTATTTGCGGGCGGCATCAGATATGGGAATGTAGGTTGGGAGAGCCATAGGTTACTCCGTTTTGTTAGAAACAAAACAACCCCACGGGATTCCCTGTGGGGTTCTGCTGGGGCAAGGAAGCCCGATAAAAATCTGGGTTTGTAAGATCAGCCTGTTATACTGTCTCTAAAGGAGTGAGCGCGGAGGGACTCGAACCCGCAACCAATGGCTTAAAAGGCCACTGCTCTACCATTGAGCTACGCGCCCACTACGGGCAGAATTCTATCACGCTCAGGAAAGCCCGTCAACGAATACCTTGACGTTTTTCAAGAGCATAAGTACCATCGGGTATCGAAAATTAAAATCAAATGGAGATCATCATGAGTTCTATTCAACATGTTACCGAAGACACTTTTCAGGAAACATTACTCGATTCGGCGCTACCGGTATTGGTAGATTTTACGGCGGTTTGGTGTGGTCCGTGCAAAATGTTGGAACCTATCGTCGAAGAATTGGCAAGCGAGTGGCAAGATAAAGTTAATGTGGTAAAGCTCGATGTAGACCACAACCAATCTATAGCGATGCAATATATGGTTATGGGCGTCCCCACCTTAATCTTATTCCAAAATGGCGAACCCAAAGAACGCCTGACGGGCTATAAACCCAAGAAGCATATTATAAAAAAGATTTCGCCCTATTTGAAGTAATTCAAAACATCCCCGTAGAAATAAAAACGGGGATGTTTTGATATAGGACGGGGATTTCGAAGTTTACAGGCCCGCTGCCTTACGCATCGCTTCGGCTTTGTCAGTGCGTTCCCAGGATAAATTCAGATCGTCGCGGCCAAAGTGACCGTAGGCGGCTACCTGACGAAAGATCGGTTTACGCAAACCAAGGTCGCGGATAATGGCGCCAGGACGCAGGTCAAAGTGTTCGCTGACGAGTGCAGCAATTTTTTCGTCGGCGACTTTGCCTGTACCAAAGGTTTCTACGTTTACGCTCAGGGGGTGGGCAACGCCAATGGCATAGGCTACCTGAATTTCACAGCGATCCGCGAGGCCAGCAGCAACCACATTTTTCGCGGCCCAGCGCGCGGCGTAGGCTGCGGAGCGGTCTACTTTGGTGGAATCTTTTCCGGAGAAGGCACCACCCCCGTGACGTCCCATCCCACCATAGGTATCCACAATGATCTTCCGCCCAGTGAGGCCAGCATCACCCTGAGGACCACCAATCACAAAGCGGCCCGTCGGATTGACAAAAATCTTCAGATCATCATCGACCATATCAGCAGGCAGCGTGGGCATAATCACATGTTTGATGATCTCCGCACGAATTTCTTCTTGCGAGATTTCGGGGGCATGCTGGGTACTGATGAGGGCTGTATCCACGCGTACGGGTTTACCGTAGCTGTATTCAATGGTCACCTGGCTTTTTCCGTCGGGGCGCAACCAGGGCAAGGTGCCATTTTTGCGTACTTCTGCGAGGCGCAAGGTGAGTTTGTGTGCCAGATAAATGGGCATGGGCATCAGCGCCGGGGTTTCATTACAGGCGTACCCGAACATCATGCCCTGGTCGCCAGCGCCGATATTTTCGATGTCTTCTTCGGTGATTTCGCCACCTTTTGCTTCCAGTGATTTACTCACGCCCATATCAATATCGGGGCTTTGGCTGGCAATCGCAGAAAGCACGCCACAGGTGTTGCCATCGAAACCTTTTTTGGCCCGGTCGTAGCCAATTTCAACGACAACTTTACGAACCAATTCATCGAAGTTGACAAAAGCCTGGGTGGTGATTTCGCCCAGCAACATAACGTAGCCAGTTTTCGTGGCAACCTCACAGGCTACGCGCGAGAGGGGGTCTTGTTCCAGACAGGCATCCAAAACAGCATCGCTGATCTGATCGCACATTTTGTCGGGATGCCCTTCGGTAACGGATTCCGATGTGAACATCAGTTTGGGTGATTGCATAAAAGTAGTGGTCATTTTTTACCTCCAAAAAACAAAATGCCCCTATCATTCAGAGGGGCATACTACGCAACGGCATAAGCACCCTCTCATCTTCCAGAACATCCATCTGCCGGAATTAGCACCGTGGGTTAGCTGTTGCGTTTCTGGTTTTAAGGTTGCAGAGAATGTTTATGCTAAACGCTGCGACTAGAAAACGAACGGACTAAACACCGGTTGCTGAGGTTTCACAGGGCCGGTCCCTCCACCTCTCTGGATAAGAGCCACTAGGGGTTTATTATATTTCTGACGTGGATATTACCATGCCAGGAAAGCATTGTCAATTTTAGACCTGTTCCTGAATAAAACTGATGGCTCCGGCTTACGCCTTCGTAATCGAGATTTCGCAAGTCTTTATATGAGAAACCACACGATGATGTAATAGCCGATCATTCCGGCCCATAACCAGCTATCAATGCGGTCAAATGCCCCACCGTGACCAGGGATTAAGTGGCTGGAATCCTTCACTCCAAATTGTCGCTTGATCATACTTTCGCCCAAATCGCCCAGAGGAGCGATGATGGAAATCACAAATCCAAGCAGCGCGCCAGCGAAGGGCGTGATGGCCGTTTCCGGCCCGGCGGGGATACGCCAGAGTATGGCAAAAAGCGTTGTGCCAATGATGCTGGTCACAATCCCGGCGATATAGCCTTCCCAGGTTTTCTTGGGGCTGAGGCGCGGGCTGAATTTCTTGCGGCCATAGACGCGCCCATAAAAATACGCGCCCGAGTCGGCAAACCAGATCGCGGGTAAAGCCAGCATAACCCACCACAATCCTTCGGGAAGTTGGCGCAATAAAACCAGGTATGCTCCTAACAAACCAAAGTATACAAAACCGGAGACTGTAATGGCAAAGTCTGTCGCCGCGTTATCGCGCCCACGTTCGTACTGGAAAAGGTGGAATGCCATGCTAATCAGGAGCAAACTACTAACCAGCCAACTCGGATCGCGCGACCACGGGGCATCGCCAAAAAGATCAAAGGCCTGATTGATGATAATTGCCAACGTCCCCCCAGCAACTAAAGCGCTATTGGGCTGATGTCCTCCAGCGCGGAACAGATCTGCATATTCTTTAGCGGCCAGTGTTACCAACACAGCCATTAAAATAAAATAGTACCAACTACCATAATAAATAGCAGCGATACCCAACGGAACCAGAAAAAGGGCGCTAATTAGTCGTTGACGCATAATGCACTATTTTTTATTTACCTGACCAAAGCGGCGCTCACGGTGCGCGTATTCGTCGATAGCTTCTTGTAGGGCTTCTTTGCCAAAATCGGGCCAGAATGTTGGCGTAAAGTACCACTCGGCATAAGCTCCCTGCCAGATGAGGAAATTACTGCCACGTAACTCACCAGATGTGCGGATAATTAGATCAGGGTCGGGAACACCAACTGTAAATAAGTATTGATTAACCAATTCTACCGTCACATCATCCGGGGCAACCTGATCGGCCAGCATCCGTTTGACCGCCCAAATAATTTCATCCCGACCTCCGTAGTTAAAAGCCACATTGAGGACAAGACGCTTATTATCTTTAGTGAGTTCAATTGCACTCAATACTTTTTTCTTAAGAGATGGGTTAATACGGTCTAATTGCCCAATATGGCGCAATTGAACACCATTTTTATGCAGTTCCTTGAGTTCGCGATCAATCACATCTTCAAGAATGCGAATCAAACCCCTCACTTCTTCAACAGGGCGTCCCCAATTCTCTGTTGAGAAGGCATACAAAGTAAGATATTGGATCCCAAATTCGACACAAGCTTCAATCACCCGGCGCAAATTATCGGTACCAGCCCTGTGTCCCGCCAGTCGGGGCAAACCGCGCGAGAGTGCCCAACGGCCATTGCCATCCATAATAATTGCAACGTGTCGAGGAATCTTCACCGGCAGGTTTTCTTGATCTTTTGACATTTGCTAAACTTCTCGAATCTCTTTTTCTTTTCTATCGCCGGTTCCATCAATTTCGCTAATGAAATCATCGGTATATTGTTGGATTTCTTTTTCACCTCGAATGCGATCATCTTCAGAAATCATATCTTCATTTTCAAATTCTTTGAGTTCCCGGATACTATCGCGGCGCACATTACGAATAGCTATGCGCGCTTCTTCGACGCGCTGCCCTACAATACGCACCAACTGTTCGCGACGTTCTTCGGTGAGAGGGGGGAGGTGTAGACGAATGACCTTACCATCGCTATTAGGGTTGAGACCTAAATCGGAGGCCTGAATAGCACGCTCAATATCTTTTATCGTGGCTGGGTCGAAAGGGCGAATCAGTAATGTGCGAGGTTCTGGAACCCCCACGCTAGCCAATTGTTGCAATGGAGTAGGAGCACCATAGTATTCTACAGACAGCTTTTCAACCAGAGCAGGGTTGGCGCGTCCAGTACGGATTGCCGCTAAATCTTCCTCCAGAGCCTGGATTGCGCCTCGCATTCTTGTTTTTGCGTCCACATAAAGATCAGAAAGCATAGGGAATCTCCTTGCATATTAGCCATCAACTTTTAGATGATTTTACCATGATCGCGGTCTCTACAATACGCCAACTCGAGGGGGTCTCAAGGGAAAGCCACTGGATCAGTACGCGTCAAAAAAAAGGGGGTGTGCAACAATATACCTGTCGCACACCCCCTTTAGGGGATTGTTCTACAATGTATGGAAATCAGTCACAGACCAGCGTTCCCACCGCTTCACCGTGGAGGGCTTGTCGAAGTACGCCCTCTTCCCATAGATTCAGCACCAGGATAGGAAGATGATTGTCCATACACAGTGAGATTGCGGTGCTATCCATAACTTCGAGACGCTTGTTCAGCGTTTCGATATAGGTGAGCGTATCAAATTTCACCGCGTCGGGGTTGGTCACAGGGTCTGAGTCGTATACACCATCCACTTTAGTGGCCTTAATGACGACTTCCGCGCCAATTTCCATAGCGCGCAAGGCAGCCGCCGTATCTGTTGAAAAGTAGGGGTTGCCTGTGCCACCACCGAAGATCACCACACGCCCCTTTTCCAGATGGCGGATCGCTCGACGCCGTATATAGGGTTCGGCCACATCGCGCATTTCAATCGCCGATTGCACGCGGGTGACAATACCTGCGCGTTCCATAGCATCCATTAGCGCCAGTGCATTGAGGACAGTCGCCAACATGCCCATATAGTCAGCGGTGGCGCGATCCATACCGCGTTCCAGGCCAGCGCGCCCGCGCCAGATATTCCCTGCGCCAATCACCAGGGCAATTTCAACCCCAAACTTGTAAATTTCTTTGATATGCTCGGCTACGCTTTCGGCGCGGAAAGGGTCAATGCCAAATCCATCGGGCCCCGATAATGATTCCCCGCTCAGTTTTAGCAGAATACGCTTGTACTTAAGATTTTCTTTCATCAATATTGTATTCCTTCCAAGTGCTGATTGATAACCTGCTTCCGCTACCAATTCGGCTAACCTGCAAAACAGGGTTGTGCGAGAGGCGAAGCTTCTCACACAACCCTGTTTTGCAACATTTTCTCAAGGTGCAGCGATTGTCAGAATTAGAAAAAAGGCCAACCTGGGGTTGGCCTTTTATTATTCTAGTTGCTAGTTTTTCCGAGTTCCCAGCGGGTGAATCGGCGGATGACGATATTTTCTCCGATAGAAGCGACATTTTCGTGTAAATACTCTTGAATAGTCAGCTTGTCGTTGCGGATATAAGCTTGCCGCAAAAGCACGAACTCATCTTTGAATTTTTCAACTCGACCCGTTGCAATACGGTCCAGCATTTTTTCGGGCTTACCTTCTTCAATAGCACGCGCGCGCGCGATTTCGAGTTCTTTGGCAAGAATTTCTTCGGGAATTTGATCTTCACTTACATATTGAGGTGAAAGTGCAGCAATTTGCAGGGCGATTTCGTGAGCCAAGGTGCGGAAAGATTCCGAGCGGGCCACAAAGTCGGTTTCGCAATTGACTTCAACCATAACGCCAACGCGTCCGTCGCCATGTGAGTAGAGTTCAACAACGCCCTCAGATGCGTCGCGATCGGCGCGCTTGGCAGCGGTTGCCAAACCTTTTTTGCGCAGAAAGTCATACGCTTTTTCGAAGTCGCCATTGCTGTCTTCGAGTGCCTTCTTGCAGTCCATAAAACCTGCGCCAGTTTTTTCTCGCAGGACTTTGATATCTTTTGCTGAGATGCTCATTACTTATGCCTCATCTTCTTTTTCTTCTTCTTCATCCGCTTCTACGGCCTCGTCGGCTTTTTCTTCAGTTTCAGCTTCTGCTTCGGTTTCTGCTTCGACTTCAGTTACGGCTTCGGTTTCTGCTTCAGCTTCAGTTTCAGCTTCGGTTTCTGCTTCGACTTCAGTTACGGCTTCAGTTTCAGCTTCAGCTTCGGTTTCTACTGCGACTTCAGTTACGACTTCAGCTTCTGCGTTTTCTGATGTTTCTTCAGCCGTTTCGACGACTTCATCCACTTTTCGAGCTTCGAGTTTTGCCAATGTAGAAGCGCCGAGCAGTTCTTCATCGCTCATTTCGGCAGTTTCGCCATAAGCAACCGGTTCGGCCTCGGGCGCGTAGGCCTGATCTTCAACTTCATCCTTGCGCATCGCCTGACCTTCGAGAACTGCATCTGCAATTTTGCCGACGATCAACTTGATGGCACGAATAGCGTCATCGTTGGAGGGGATGATGTAATCGACATTGCGCGGATCACAGTTGGTATCCACCATTGCCACAACCGGAATGCCCAAAACATTGGCTTCATGCACAACCGTGGTTTCCCGACTAACATCTACCACAAAGACAACATCCGGATTACCGTCCATATTGCGGATGCCGCCGAAAAGCATATCCAGCCGGTCAATCTTGCGCGTTTCGTCCAGAGCTTCTCGTTTTGTGAGAATATCGAACTCGCCGCGGTCGCGCATCTGCTCGAGGCGATTGAGTTCATTAACACGCTGACGAATGGTAGACCAGTTAGTCAGTGTGCCGCCCAACCAGCGGTTGGTGACCCAGGGCATACCGCAGCGTTCGGCTTCGGTCTGAATGGTGTCTTGAGCCTGGCGCTTGGTGCCTACAAAAAGTACACTGCCGCCCTCAGCTACAAAATCACGGACCAAGGCGTAGGCCGTCTCCAACCCTCGGAGCGTTTGTTCAAGATCAATAATGTGGATTTTATTGCGCTCAGTGAAGATATAGGGCGCCATTTTGGGGTGCCAGCGCTGGGTACGATGCCCAAAGTGAACACCACTCTCTAAGAGAGCTTTCATGGAAATAACAGACATTTTTTAAACTCCTCGCGTTTTTTCCTCCGTCTCTTTATTATCCCATTGGGAACCGCAGTAAAATTCCCCCGCGGCACGCTCCATGGGCCAGGCAAGAGACGTGTGTGATAGGTTTAGTCTGGCTTCTACCAGACCGGGGCGGAGTATATCATGGGAATGATGAATTGTGAATGATGAATGCAGGAAAATAATTACAGATTTTTGAATGCAGAATGATGAATGGGGTACGCTTGCTTATATTCATCATTCTGCATTCTGAATTTAAATCTCTGATGCTCGCGTCGCGGTTTTTTCCATAATCATCGCCACAAACTCACCCACCGGAAGATCATTCTGGCGAGAGCCGTCGCGTTTGCGCAAAGATACTGTATTATTCCCAAGTTCCTGATCGCCAACAACCAGCATATACGGCACCTGTTTTTTCTGTGCCGCGCGAATTTTGGCATTCATGCGGTCGGAACCGATCACGGCTTTGGCGCGCACACCTGCGGCTTTGAGTTGTTTCTCAATGCTAACGGCATACTCAACCTGATCGTCGGTAATGGGGATGATGCGTACCTGATCGGGGGCCAGCCATACAGGGAATTTCCCCGCGTAGTGTTCGATCAGAAAGCCGATCATGCGCTCGTGCGTACTCAACGGGGCACGGTGAATGCACAGGGGCGTCTCATCCTCACCGGCGCTGTTCTTGAAGGTCAGGTCAAACCTTTCGGGCACAGCAAAATCTACTTGATTGGTAGCCAGCGTGAATTCACGTCCGATGGCGCTCCACACTTGCACGTCGATCTTCGGGCCATAGAAAGCCGCCTCGTCGTTGACTTCCACATAAGGCACGCCGCCGTTATTCATCGCCTGGCGCACCATTTCTTCGGTCTTGAGCCATAGGCGCTCATTATCCACATATTTTTTACCCAACCCGGCTGTGCCGTGCGTGCTCAGGCGCATGACGTATCTTTCGATGCCGAAAATTTCGAAATACTCCATATACATGGCGATCACATCCATGAATTCCTGCTCGAAATCTTCCTCCGAGCAGTAGATGTGGGCGTCGTTCATCTGCATGGAGCGCACGCGCATCAGCCCAAAGAGTTCACCCGATTTCTCGAAACGGTAGCAGGTTCCATACTCCGCCAGACGGATGGGCAGATCGCGGTAGCTTTTGGGGCGCGCCGCGAAGATTTTGTGGTGCATGGGGCAGTTCATCGGCTTGATATAGTACTTCACGCCTTCCATCTCCATGGGAGGGTACATGCTTTCGGCATAGTAAGGAAGGTGGCCGGAGCGCACGAAGAGGTCTTCCTTCGTGAGGTGGGGCGAGCGCACACGATCATAACCGTGATTGTGTTCAATTTCTTTGGCGAGATTTTCCAGTTCGTCAATAAGCACGCCGCCATTGGGCAACCAGAGCGGTAGACCGGGGCCGACTTCTTCGTCGAAGGTAAAGATATCGAGTTCTTTGCCCAGCTTACGGTGATCGCGCTTTTTGGCTTCTTCGAGCATGTGCAGATATTCTTTGAGTTCGTTAGGTTTCTCCCAGGCCGTGCCATAGATGCGCTGGAGTTGGGGTTTGTGCTCATCGCCGCGCCAATAGGCTCCGGCGATGCTCATCAATTTGATGGCGGAGGGGTTGACCTTCCCGGTATGCTCCACATGCGGCCCGCGGCACAGATCGGTGAACGTGTCGTGCGTGTAGAATGAGATGTCGGGCTTCTCGTCGAGGGGTTCGCCGTACTCGTCGGTGCCACCCTGTTCCAGGCCTTCGATGAGTTCAATTTTGTAGGGCTGATCCTTGAACATGGCTTTGGCTTCTTCGGCGCTGACGACTTTTTTCTCGAAAACATGCTTCCCGGCGATGATCTGGCGCATCCGCTTCTCGATGGCTTTGAGATCCTCGGGGGTCAGATTGCGGGGCAAATCAAAATCGTAGTAAAAGCCATTTTCGATAGGCGGGCCGATGGCGACTTTGGCTTCATCCGGCTCGAATAACTCGGTTACAGCCTGCGCCATAATATGCGCCGCCGAATGCCGGATGCGATATAGTTCGGATTCTTCGTATTTTTCTTGCTGTTGGTAGGACATTTTTCTCTCCTTTCCCTCACCCCAGCCCTCTCCCAGTGGGAGAGGGCTGGGGTGAGGGAAACAAAAAAAACCCGCACCCATTCCGGGGTGCGAGCTTCATTACTTCACACGGTTCCACCCGAATTAAGTCTCGAAAGACTTATCTCTTGGGCCGATAACGGGGCCAGCCGTTTTGTTTAGTTAGGAATTAGGGATTGGGTAATTCGTAATCAGGAAGAAATATTGCACAACCATCGATTCCTAATTGCCGAATACCTGATACCCTGACACCTGTTCAACGTAACGCTCGCGGGGGGTTTTGGGCGGTCGGTTTCCGAGGGAGACTCTCAGCCAATGATCTCCATTTTCTGTCGGTGCCGCTGCCGCTTACTCGTCCCGGTCCTTGCGTTTTGGATATTAGCTGTTGTTATTATAAATCCCTTTGGACGGCTGTCAAGCATGGGCGAGTTTTAGCAGCGGAGGGGCTATGGCCTGCTCGCCCTACGCCACATACTCCATAGTATAATTTCCAAGGCGGGTGAAAAAACTGGTATCGCAAGTATTGTAAAAATGGCAAAAATGACCAGGCTTGACGAGGTACACGATGCGTGACAGTACAAAGACAAAAACACAATTACTAAATGAATTGAAAGAGATGCGTCAGCGCGTTTTCGAGCTTGAACAATCTGAAGCCAAGCGAAAGCAGGCCGAAGAAGCTTTGCAAAAGGGGGAGGAGTGTTTCCGGCAAATCTATCAAAATATGGCCATTGGTGTGGCGCGGGTTACGCTGGAGTTTTGTATTGAAAGCGCCAATGATGCCTATTGCCACATGCTGGGATACCGCGAAGATGAGCTGATTGGGAAGCATCTCAAGGATATTACGCACCCAGAAATCCTGGAAGAAAACCTGCAGAAACAAGCGTTACTGGCCGCGGGCAAAATTGACCACTATCGCATGGAAAAACAATTTATCCATAAAAACGGACGCATAGTCTACGGCATTCTGGACGCGAATCTCGTCCGCGATACCCAGGGCCAACCCGTATATTTTATCGGCAGCGTGTTAGATATTACCGAAAACAAACGGGCAGAAGAAGCGTTGCGCGAATCGCATGAACGGCTCTTTACAATCCTGAACAGTATCGATGCCGATGTATACGTCTCGGATATGGAAACTTACGAAATTTTGTTTACCAATCAGCACATGCAAACCCATTTTGGCGAAGATGTCGTTGGAAAAGCTTGCTGGGATGTATTTCGAGACAATTCTGGCCCTTGCATCCATTGCACGAACAACCAATTAATTGATGCGGATGGCAATCCCGCCGAAGTAGTTATCTGGGAAGCCCAGAATCCAATTACCGGCAAATGGTACATAAACTATGATCGAGCCATTCAATGGATGGATGGCCGTATTGTCCGATTGCAGGTGGCCACAGACATCACCGAGCGCAAGCAGGTCGAAATAGCGCTTCGTGAGAGTGAGGAGCGATACAAGTTCCTGGCTGAGAATATGGCCGATATTGTCTGGACCCTGGATCAGAATTTTAATACCACCTATGTGAGTCCCTCTATCCAAAAGGTACTCGGCTTTACGCCCGAAGAACGCAAACAGCAAACCCTGGAAGAAGCGATTACGCCGGAATCTGTACAGCAGACGATAATGTTGTTTGCCGAAGAAATGCAGCGTGATATTGAACCAAATACTGATTTGGAACGCTACGTCTCCATAGAGACGGAATACTATCACGCAGATGGGCAGACCGTCTGGATGGAAAATAGTGTCAAAGCGATACGGGGTCACTCCGGCGCCATCATTGGTATTTATGGCTCATCGCGAGACATCACCGATCGTAAACGAGTGGAAGCAGCTCTTATCGAGGGCGAAACACAATTCCGCACCTTATTCGAAAGCTCACCGATTGGTATCGGTGTTGTCGACCACCAAGGTAATTTGCTTTTATTTAATGATGCCATGCTGCAATCCGGTGGATTTAGCGCCACTGATATTCAAGAGATCGGCAATGTTGCCGCGCTGTATCAGAACTCTGACCAGCGAAACGAGGCGCTAAAACGCTTTCAAGAACAGGGCTTTCTCAAGAATTTCCCGGCTCAATTCAAGCGCAAGGATGGCACATATTATGATGCGCTTCTCTCCCTTTCTCACCTTCACTTTCGCGGCAAACCTTGCATCCAGGCCATTGTCCAGGATATTACCGAGCGAAAACGGACAGAAGAAGCATTGCAGGAAAGCCAGCGGCGACTATCTACCCTGATGAGCAATTTGCCCGGCATGGCGTACCGGTGCATGAATGATCCCAACTGGACAATGGAATTTGTCAGCGATGGGTGTCTCCCCCTGACGGGCTACAAACCCGATGAGTTGGTAGGCAACGCCCAGCTTTCCTATGCCGAAATCATTCACCCCGAAGATCGTCAGATAGTTTGGGATACGGTTCAAGCTGGGCTAAAAACCCAACGAAGTTTTCAATTGCTTTATCGCATTATCACAGCCAGTAAAAATATAAAATGGGTCTGGGAACAGGGGCAGGGTATTCTTGGGACAGAGAACGATGTTATTACACTTGAAGGTTTCATCACCGATATCACCGACCGGGTGCAAATAGAGAGTACGTTGCGGGAGAACGAAGCAAGGCTCAAAGATGCCCAGCGTGTGGCCCACGTGGGGAATTGGGAATTGGATCTTGTGACAGGCAAATTATGGTGGTCCGATGAAGTTTACCGAATATTTGGGGTGCAGCCGCAAGAATTCAAGGCCACTTATGATGCTTTTTTGTCCCATGTCTATCCCGACGACCGTGATTTTGTGAATGACGCATACACAGCTTCTGTAAAAAACAACCAACCGTATAACATTGTACACCGTTTACAAACAAAAGATGGAAGCATC
>JABGRQ010000197.1 GCA_018648225.1 Chloroflexota bacterium | reverse complement strand
TCATAAGATCATCCAAACAGTGTTTACGCGGTATAAATCAAATATACGGCTACAAATTTCGTCCGAAGCTAACGTTGGCGGCAACGTAGGCAGCATAAGCGAGTTCTTTTTCGCCCCATATATGGGCAAACAGCATCGAAAACGAGAAAATCCCGTAAATATTGTGGTATGTTGGTTTACGGGAATGACAGTGCTAAAACGATTATCACCCCTTACATCCAGATGATGTGAGGGGTGCTTTATTTCTAAACCGACGAAAACAGTTATTTGTCACAAGAATCAGGGGATTTGGCAAGTTCATTGGATATAAAGATTTTGCTACAATAAGTCTTGATGAGAGACTACGACACATTTCGCTTTCTATCAGAAAAATCTTCGGGAGTGCTGGAGTTTGGCGCTGTTCGCATGGCGCTGCTGGACATCGAATCAGGGTTTTGGAGTATTCGGCGTCAAGTCGAAGCACTGATCGGCTTTCAGCTAACCAATTCCGTTTTTCAGCAGGCGGGCGCGAATGGGGGCGCATCTTTTGCAAAATCTTTTGGCACGCCAAAAAGCACTACTGAAGAACAGCAATTCTTCGAGAATTGTCTTCAGGCGTACCAAACCGCCGGTTTTGGTCACTTTAACATCGTCGATTCGCACTGGCAGGAGGGCAAAGTTCTCGTGCGGGGGCAGAATACATTTGAAGCCTGGATGATGCAACGTCACGACCAGCAAGCTGACGTCCAGGTTTGTGCCTACACAGCCGGTGTACTGGTTGGCTTTGTCAATATCATTGGTGAGCGGCAGGATATCGTCTGTATCGAGCATCAATGTCAGGCAAAGGGTGATCCGTTTTGTGAGTTCGAGCTGCTGCCGGTGGCTGAAGCCGAGCATCAATCCGTCGTCTCGATCACGCCCGATCCCATGCTGGGACGTCAGATCAACTTGCTGGAAATGCTCTTTGAGCGTATGCCGATGGGCATTGCCGTGATCGATCGAGATTTCAATCTGGTGCGCTGCAACCCGACCTGGGCGGCGTTTATTGACCAATACACCCCATCGGAAGCGGTGCAAGTTCTGCCGGGCGCCTATCTTTTTGATTTGGAACCCGGCACCGAAGATGTCATCATCCCCTTATTCGAGCAGGTCTTCAAGGGGGAAACTATCCATCAAGACGCGGTGCGTATTGAATCGGGCGGTATCGTATCTTTTTGGGACATCGTCCTCTCTCCCTTATATGAAAATGAACAGGTCGTTGGCTTGCTCAATGTTTCGATTGACGTTACGGAGCGGGTAAAGATTTACCAGACTCTTGAACAACGAGTCACCGAGCGTACCCATGAAGTTGAACGCAGGCGCGAAATCGCAGAAAGCCTGCGCGATATTATAGGCATGATCAACGCCAATATGCCGCTGGATACCTTTCTGGAAAAGGCGGTCAGGTTGGCGACGCAGCGTGTTGGCGCAGCGGCATGTGTTTTGCATCATTTTGATCTCGAAGCAGAAGAAATTGAACACATGGCGAGCTATGGTATGGCAGGCATGTTCCCTAAACGGGGCAGGCGTCATTTCAGCGCACTTAAGGTCTCCGGCGGCGAGATGTACCTGCTCGCTACCCTAAAGCGCAAACCAACCTACACCAACTACCCGCCCCTGCCCGAACGGGTCGATGAGATCAAACGCGACACAACCATTCCTGATGAAATCAAAACAGAGCGCATTGCCTTGCGCAGCGCCTTTGCCGGTTCGCTTTCGGTACCATTATTCATTCAGGATGCTGTCTACGGCGGCATGGTTTTTTACTACAAAGTGGCGCAAGAATTTACCGATGAGCAAATCCAACTCGCGCTCACCTTTGCCGAGCAGGTTTCGCTTGCCATCGAAAATGCGCACCTGCGCGAAAAAGTGGAGCAAACCGCCGTAACCACAGAGCGAAATCGACTGGCGCGTGACCTGCACGACGCGGTCTCGCAAACTCTCTTTTCCGCCAGCCTGATCGCAGATGTACTGCCGAAATTATGGGATCGTGACCCCGAATTGGGAAAAGAAAAACTGGATGAATTGCGTCAGCTCACACGGGGAGCGCTCTCCGAGATGCGCACGCTGCTTTTGGAATTACGCCCCGCGTCGCTCGTGGACATTGACTTGGTCGATCTCCTTCAGCATTTGGTCAACGCCTTTACCGGGCGCACCCGAGTGCCTGTGAACTTGGTCGCCGATGGACAGGTGGACCCCGCCCCCGAAATCAAGGAAGTCTTTTTCCGCGTAGCGCAGGAGGCGCTGAACAACATCAGCAAACATGCCGGTGCGACACAGGTTACCGTCAACCTGGCACGAGATGAGAAAAAGATGCTGCTCGAAATTCGGGATGACGGCATCGGTTTTCACCCCGAAGATGTTACCGCTGAAAGTTTGGGGCTGGGCATCATGCGCGAACGTGCGGATGCCATCCATGCCGAATTGGAAATCAAGAGCGAACCCACTCAAGGGACGTATATAAAATTATTTTGGGAGGCTGCCAGAAAATGACAGAAGAAAAATTGATCCGCGTGATGCTGGTCGATGACCACGCCGTTGTGCGCAGCGGGCTATCCACTTTTTTGTTGACCTGCGATGATATGGAACTGGTGGGGGAAGCATCCAGCGGGGAGCAGGCACTCAGCCTGTGCCCGCAGACCAAGCCGGATGTCGTATTGATGGATCTCGTCATGCCCGGCATGGACGGCGCTACGGCAACTCGCAAATTCCGGGAACGATGTCCCGAAATCCAGGTGATCGTCCTGACCAGTTTTAAGGAACAAGAGCTGGTTCAGGGCGCCTTGCAAGCGGGTGCGATCGGTTATCTGCTCAAGGATGTCAGCGCCGATGAATTGGCAAATGCCATTCGTGCGGCGTATGCGGGCAAACCGACTCTGGCACCCGAAGCCGCCCAAGCCCTGATCGATGCCACGCGAATGCCCGCCGAAAAAATCGGCTTTGACCTGACCGAGCGCGAAAAAGAAGTGCTGGCTCTGATGACGGAGGGGTTAAATAACAGCCAAATCGCGGATCAACTGGTGGTCAGCCGCTCGACGGCGAAGTTTCATGTGAGCAGTATCCTGTCCAAATTGGGAGCGTCCAGCCGCACCGAAGCAGTTGCAACCGCCTTGAAGCATAACCTGGTCAAGTAGACAGGTTCGAGACTCCCCAACGGGTCAGCATCCAAACTCCCCGAGCTACTGATGTGCTTCGGGGAGTTTTTTTGTATTCTTAGGTCGTTGACAATTCTAGCGAAAGGAAATCGATATGAAAAACAAAAATCAGCTTGGGTTTCTGATCATTTTGGCTGCGGCAATCTTTAGTGCTTTGGCTTTTGTGATCTTTCCGGCGATGAAGATTAATGACCGGCAAAGCATAAACCAACCGGATCAGGTCGTGCAGGATTTTTATACTTGGTATCTGGCTTACGACGGCAATCCGCTGGTGGACAAAGCCTACCAATCCAGTTCGTTTCTCAGCACGGACTTCATCACCTTTTTAGACGATTTCACACAAGCGGAGATGCGCTACGACCCGATCTTGTGCGCGCAGGACAAGCCGACGGAAATCAACACCTCACAGGCGCAGGTTTCCGGCGCTCAAGCCAGTGTTGAAGTCTCGACCAGCCTTGCTGGTCATCAGTTCACGGTTGAATTAGTGCAAATTGATAACGCCTGGTTAATGAACCGGGTGATTTGCCAACCTTAATTTTTGCAAGAAAGTGAGTGAAAATCATGGACTCCCAAAAACGAACGTTGCGAGAGATCACAACAAAAACCATCATTATTCACACGATTACATATTTTGCTGTTGGGCTGGTAGCATATTCCCTTTTTGATTACACAACCCAGTTTGCTGACCCAGCCCTGAAATCGCTGATGAGACCGACCGACGATCCGCTGGTGCAGGCGGGTGTGCTTTTGCAGCCCATTCGCGGACTGTTATTCGGCTTGATCTTTTATCGTCTGCAAAAGGCTTTTTTCCAGAGCGAAAAAGGGTATCTAAACATCTGGCTGATTCTGGTTGTAGTGGGCATCTTCTCGACCTTTGGCACCGCGCCCGGCTCTATCGAAGGACTGATCTATACCAAAGCGAAATTCGCGGGCATGTGGATGGGACTTTCCGAAGTACTGCTGCAATCCTTCCTGCTCGCATATCTGACCTGGTATTGGGTCAAGCATCCTGAAAAGAAATGGCTGGGCAGGGTATTTGTCACGATCTTTGTGGTGGCACTCTTGCTACCCGCGCTTGGGCTTTTAGCCGCTTTGACAATGATATAACCTACCCACCTGACCAGTCTCAAGTCTCCCCAAGTCGCTGATGTGCTTGGGGAGATTTTCTTTTATGCTTTCTATACAGCAGTAAAGGAGACAAGTATGACACGCACCAACGACTATGTGATCGAAACCCATCATTTGGGTAAATCTTTTGGGGATGTACAGGCGCTTCGCGGCGTGGATTTGAACGTGCCGAGGCATTCTATTTTCGGATTTCTCGGTCCGAACGGTGCCGGCAAAACCACGCTGATGAAGACCTTGCTCGGTTTGGTACGCCCTACATCCGGCAGCGGGACGATCTTTGGGCACGATATTGTGGACGAGAGCGTCGCCATCCGCGAGCGGATTGGCTACTTGCCGCAGCAGCCGCGCTTCATCGACCACATGACCGCACGCGAAAATTTAATTTTCGCAGCACACTTC
Organism: Chloroflexota bacterium; assembly: GCA_018648225.1. NCBI lineage: Bacteria > Bacillati > Chloroflexota > Chloroflexota bacterium. Next base: position 2,305 of record JABGRQ010000197.1, on the reverse strand, counting down.
TTTTTTAGCGGTACCCAAGCCAAAATCCGGGCGCGATGCGATGAGATGCTTGCGTTGGTCGGGTTAGCCGAAAAGGCGAATCGTCCCATCAAGGGCTTTTCCGGCGGCGAGAAACAACGTCTCGGCATCGCACTGGCACAAGTCAACTATCCCGATCTGCTCATCCTGGACGAACCCGCCTCGGCGCTCGATCCGCTGGGTCGCCAATCCGTGCTGGATATTATGGCGCGTTTGCGCAAGCACACCACCATTTTTTATTCAACCCATATTTTGGATGATGTGCAGCGTGTTAGTGATACGGTCGCGATCCTGAATCGGGGGCAGGTCGTGGCGAGCGGCTCGATTGAAAGTATTTTGAACGGAAAGGATGGCGTGGTCTACTCGATCAAATTGAAAGGCACGCCGAGCGGATTGGAGAAACGACTAGGGGCGTTGCCCTGGGTCACGCATACAGCGGTGTCGCAAGGTGATGGTGCCAGTCTTTGGCAGGTCAGTGTCAGCGACGAGGCTGCGGCTGAAGCGAATTTGCTGCGGGCAGTGCTGGCAGACTCGACGGTCACGGTGACAGAGTTCAGCCGCAAAAAGTATGAATTGGAAGAAGTTTTTATGGATATTGTGAAGGGAGATGGCGATGAGCGCTAACACAGAATTAGAACGGGTGACTGAATGGCATGGATTGCGCGGCTTTGCCAATTTGCTGCATAAAGAAAACCGCGCCTGGTGGGGCACGCGCCGCTGGTGGATTAACGCCATTTTGTGGTCGGGCATGTTGGGCGGCTTGGTGGTTGTGATGTTATTCATGCTGCCCACCGTCGCCGCAGCCACCGGTGATCCGGCGGTTGCCGCGGCGGGCGGTCCGCTTCCCTTTGGCTTGCAAATGGCGCGCAGCATTTTCTTTGAGATGGGCAGTATGGCATTGGCGCTTGGCGCGATTGTGCTCAGCCAGGACTTGATTTTGGCTGAAAAGCATTCCGGTGTGACCGAGTGGCTGCTGGCGAAACCGGTTGCCCGCCGTTCTTATGTCTTGGCAAAGTTGAGCGCCGCGATAGCAGCCGTTTTGCTGCTGCTGATTGCGCTCCCGGCGCTGGTCACGTATTTGCTGTTTTTTGTGCGACTCGGTTCACTGTATCCGTTTTTGCCCTTTTTGAGCGGCGTTGGCATTATGGCTGTCCACACCCTGTTTTACCTGACGCTGACCCTGATGCTGGGCACATTCTTTGATAGTCGTGCGCCCATCTTGGGCATTGCGCTTGGCGTTGCGATGGGCGGCAGCCTGATCGGCGGCTTAATCCAGGAGTTGATGTACGTCATGCCCTGGTCGCTGGGGAAAATGGCAGCCTTGATCGCAGATAGCCAACCCGTCCCGGCAGAGATGTTGTGGTCGCCGCTGGTAGCATCACTGCTTTGGAGCGTGGTCTTCACCGTTCTTGCGCTCGTGAAATTTGAAAGAATAGAGTTTTAGTGATGTCAAGAAGATTTACCGGCGTTATGTTGATTTTTATTGCTGCGTTTCTGTACGCCACTCGGTATATCGCTGCTGCCATCTTTGGCGCGTCGATTGCCAATAATTGGAGCGCAGAACTCTTCGCCGCCATGTTGCAATATGTTGGTGCCGAATTGGTCAACTGGAGTATGGTCGCTCTGGTGGCGGGGATTGCCTATCTGATTTGGGCAGAATTTGACGCCCGCAAATCTGAATAAATTTAGGAGAATAAGGATGTCATCCGTTGCTGTATCTACAAGAAGTGTGAACTGGAAAGAAGTCGGGCTATTTGTTGGGCTAACGATTACCTTGAGTTGGTTGATAGACCTGGTTTTATGGCTCAAATTTGGCTACAGCGAATATGCGCAACTATTCTTTCAACTCCAGATGTTGATTCCTGCGTACGTTGCGATCTTTTTGCAACGTTATGTCTTCAAAAACAGCCCGTTGTACCTGCACAATTACCATGAACGTCCGCGCTGGTTCTTCAACTTCTACATCATCTTCACCCTGTTCTTCACAGCCTTGGTGATTCTGACCACATTACGCCCCGACCTGTATCCCGCTCCGCTTGCCGGACTGGTGATGCTTGCCTTGGTGGTCTCTCTGGTCATTCTGCTGATTGTCCGCTTCGCCAGCGGAAAAGATGCCTTTCAGCAAGCCGGGCTTTCCGGCGGCAAGTGGTATCTCTGGTTGCTGGTTTGGGTAGTTGTGATGGCTTACCTGGGCTTGCAAATTCTGCTCAACATCGTTGCCGGTTTGGGCTATCACCTTGATTTTGTACAAAATAACCCATGTTCTATTCTGATGATGCAAAATAGT
>JABGRQ010000196.1 GCA_018648225.1 Chloroflexota bacterium | reverse complement strand
TTGGTTTTCATACCCGGATTCTACTCTATATCCACACTTCCGCTGATGAATACACAATTTTAAGAAAAAGCTCAGGGATTTTTCGTTGCTGGCTCGAAATGACAGGTAGAGTACAATTATTATTGGCAGTTCTCACACAGAAAGAGAGTCAAGTATGCACATCGCCCCCATACGCTTTGATGAAAAATTTAGCATCTTTAGCGAATATTGGTCGCCAAAGATCATCGCGCAGATGAATGATTATCACTTCAAAATTGCCAAAATTCAGGGCGAATTTGTCTGGCACAACCACCCGGAGACGGACGAAGTTTTCATTGTGATTGCCGGTGAAATGGAAATTGCCTTTCGAGACGGGGTGGCGGCGCTTAAAGCCGGAGAGATGATCGTGGTACCCAAAGGGGTGGAGCATAAACCGATTGCCGCACAGGAATGCCATATTCTGATGGTAGAACCCGCGGGCACGCTCAACACCGGCGATGCCGGGGGCGATCACACCATCGAAAAAATACCCTGGATCTAAAAAGCTTGGCAAGTTTTCGGTTTCGCTGAGGCAAGCAAGGCGATAGAATTTATGCTATATCCTCACGCAAAGGCGCGAAGATTTTTTGTTTTTTTTCTTGGCAACCCTGTGCCCTTTGAGTATTGTGGCTTTGCGTGAAATCTTTATTTGGAGAAAAACGATGTCTGCTCATCTTCCCAGTGAAATTACGATGTATACCGCCCTGCTCGAAAAAGACCCTGCTTACGAGGGCATTTTCTTTGCAGGTATCACCAGCACGGGTATTTTTTGCCGCCCAACCTGCACTGCGCGCAAACCAAAACGCGAGAATGTGGCTTATTTTCCTTCTACACGCGCCGCATTGTTAAGCGGCTACCGCCCTTGCAAAATTTGCCAGCCCCTGACGCGCAGCGGTTCGCCCCCGGCCTGGCTCAAACCCCTGCTCGATGAAATCGAATCCGCTCCAGACGTTAAACTCAAAGACCAAGATTTGCGCGCCCGCGGTCTGGACCCCAACCGCGTGCGCCGCTGGTTCAAAAAACACCACGGCATGACTTTTCAGACCTACCAGCGCACGTTACGCGTCAGTGAAGCCTTTGGGCGCATTAAAAATGGAGAGCCTGTGATCGATGCCGCCTACGAATCGGGCTACGCATCACTGAGCGGATTTGGCGACTCGTTCAAAAAAGCGACTGGATTTTCCCCACAAGGAAGCGCCGCCGGGCGCATCATCCACACCCAACGGATGCTGACCCCCCTCGGCCCGATGCTGGCCGGTGCGACCGATGAGGGTTTATGCCTCCTGGAATTTGCTGACCGGCGTATGGTCGAAACCCAGATGCAGCGGCTTGGCAAACGCCTGAATGCTGAATTCATTCCCGGGACGAATCCCCACATCGAGCATACGCAAGACCAGCTTGAGGCCTATTTCGCTGGCAAGCTTCGGGAATTTGAAATTCCTCTGGTGCTGATGGGAACCCCCTTTCAGCAGCAAGTCTGGGCGGCGCTGCAAACTATTCCCTATGGAAAAACTCGTTCCTATAAAGAGCAGGCTGAAATTATTGGCAGACCCACCGCCGTGCGCGCTGTGGCTCGCGCCAATGGCGATAATCGTATGGCCATCATTATCCCTTGCCATCGTGTTATCGGCGCCGATGGACAACTCACCGGCTATGGTGGCGGCCTGTGGCGAAAACGTTATCTCTTGGATTTGGAAATTGGGGCGGGGTGAGGGTTATTCTTTCACCGTGATATAAAAATAATCGTGCGAATAGGTGTTTAAGTAGCGGTCGATATTTTCATTCATCGAGTCGGGGAATAGCGGATCGGGCACTAAAATGCCATCTTCCACCACAAAGGGGGTGAAATGCACCCAATAGGGGTTGATATCAAGCTGCATCCCAAAGTTGGCACCCGCGGCGAGCATACTTTTACCCAGCGCTTCAACCGTCAGGCTTGGCCCTGCAACGTAAAATAAAATCTGCCGCGCGGCATTCAGCGCCAACCCGGAGCGCCATGTTGGAGAGACATCATTGATGGTATACCCCCAATCTTTCGGTGAGAAACTGAAAACATGCGGAGTCAGCGCACCAGCCTGCACCACCAATGGCCCGTTTTGTCGCCAGGCAATCAAGTCATCCGCAGCGGTAATATCGACGCCCCACTCGCCCATAAAGACTGCGCCGTCCTCACGAATCGCCACCATTCCCAATCCTTCTTGCAGCGGAATCGCAACCACGCCACCTGACATGGCTCCAAAATTTCCGTGCTGTGCTTGAAAACCGCCATTGAAGGCCGCCAACAAATTCCCCGGGATGCGGTCTTCATCCGGGATGCGCCCCGAACGTTCGGCCTGCACCGTTTCGTCGGCAAATTTTGGCTCAATCGAACCCAATACATAGTGGAGTTGCACCCTGGTCAAATCGATGGCGATCACCGCCACCACGCTGTACGGGCGTTCAGGATCGGGCTGTAAAAAAGCACGATAGGCCACATCGTCGATATACGCTGACCAGACGCCCTCGCCGTCAATCGTCCCCAGGGGTGTCATTGGCTTTGGGGGCCAGGCCAAAACTTCGGGCGTAGGGGTAAATGTTGGGGTTGAAGGTGTAGGAGTGTTTTCTGACTCTAAAGGTTTTACAATCGCCGTAGAGGAGGTTCGCACGCGGCTCGGGGTGGGGGTTTGAATAAAGGGGGCAGCGTCCCCCTCAGGCGCGACCCACGGCGCGGCGGGTTCGGCCAGCCCGAGATCATACTCCCAGCTTTTAACCGTATCTTGCACGCCGAAGACGAACATCTCTAACTCGGCCACGAAGGGATTGCCAAAAATCTGGCGTAACACCTGCGCCCCCTGACTACCCAACGAAGGCCAGATGCTGGTTCCGGCAAACAACCCTCCGAGTGAAAGCCCTATCACGAGAATAGCCGCGAGTAACCCCCTCTTCCAGCCACGAATAACCCTGTTTTTGCTGCCCATTGCTTAGTGAACTATCCCCAGCGAAACCAGACGAGTTGCGCAATCACAACGCCCAAAAGCGTCCCCATAATGGCTTCGAGGGGGGTGTGCCCCAAAACTTCTTTTAACTTCTCTTGCGTTTCCATACTGGGCAAATGGCCTTCGCGCATATCGCGGATAATGGCGTTAATCAACTCGGCATGACGCCCGGCCTCGCGGCGCACCCCCGTAGCATCATAAATCACAATGATCGCCATACCCACCGCCAGGGCGAAAAGCGGCGAATCCCAGCCAACAAAGAGGCCAATGCCATGCGCCGTGGCGCTGATAAAGGCCGAATGCGAACTGGGCATGCCCCCGGCACGCAGTAACAGCACCCATTCCCATTTTTTCGAGCGCCTATACTCCAACGGAATTTTAAACACCTGCGCCAGAAACCAGGCCAGGCTTGCGCCAATAAAAACATAATTTTGAGTCAGTGAAGATAAATTCACGCGTCGGCCTCAAAATCGATGATTTCATCGCCAGAAAGCTGGCGGACTTTTAGTTCGGCCTTTTCGAGCAGCGCGGCACAATGCTGCACCAACGCCTGCCCGCGCTCAAATTTCGCCAGAATTTCATCCAGGCCGCCGTCATCTGTTTCAAGCAGGGAGAGCAAGCCCTCGAGTTCGGCTAAAGCCTGTTCGTAGGTGAGTTCGTTTACGGGGGGGAGTTTTTTGGTCATAGGTCCTCTATGAAAAGAAATAACGCAAAGACGCAGAGAAGCGAAGGCGCAATGTTTTTATATGTTTTTCTTTGCGCCTTTGCCCCTTGGCGACCTTGCGTTATTTTTGTGCGGTTCAGCAGAAACATTAACTCCAAATACACCATCGCTGACGCGGATGTTGAGCGCGTCGTTGGGTTGCACTTGCGCCGCGCTGCGGATGGTGCGGCCATCGGCGTGGCGCACGATGGCATAGCCGCGCCCTAAAACCGTGTGCGGATTCAAATCATTCAGCCGCTGTTCATCGGTATTCAGCCGCGAGCGCTGCATTTGCAAGCGATAGCGCAGCAAGGTGGCGGCACGGTAGCTAAACTCGTCCAGGCGTTGGCGGTCGCTGCGAATGCGCGCCAGCGGGGAGACGCGCTGCAAACGATGTTCCAGATCGCCAATTTGCCAGCGCCGTTCGTTGAGCTGTGTCAAAGCGTAATTGGCGAACCGCTGACCAGCTTCGGCCAGCGCGGGCAGCAGGTCTTCGCGGCTGGGGGTGGCGAGTTCGGCGGCGGCGGTGGGGGTGGGCGCGCGCAAATCGGCGACGAAATCAGCGATGGTGAAATCGGTCTGGTGACCGATGCCAGTGATGACGGGTGCTTCGGATTTGGCAATGGCATAGGCCACGCCTTCGTCATTGAAGGCCCATAAATCTTCAATCGAGCCGCCGCCGCGCGCCAGCAGGATCACATCGGGTTTGGCCACCCGGTTAATTTGCAGCAACCCTGCCGCGAGCTTGAGCGGAGCATCCTGCCCTTGCACTGGACTCGGCGCGATGACCACTTCCACCAACGGATAGCGCCGCCGCAGGGTGTTGAGCATATCTCGCAGTGCCGCGCCGGTGGGCGATGTCACAATGCCAATGCGCCACGGCCAGCGCGGAATGGGGCGTTTGCGTTCTTCTGCGAACAAGCCTTCGGCTTCGAGTTTGGCCTTCAGACGAATGAATTCCTGGTATAACGCGCCCGCGCCGAGTGGTTTGATCGTATCGGCATATAATTGCACCTGCCCGCCCGCTTCGTAGATATTGATGCTGCCATGCACTTCAACGGCATCACCATCGTTGGGCGTAAAGCCCAACCGCTGCACCGAACTACGCCACATCACGCCGCGCAGCGTGGAGCGCTCGTCTTTAAGCGTAAAATAGAGATGCCCGGAGCGCGGGCGAGAGACGTTTGAGAGTTCGCCCTGCACCCACAGGTCGCCGAGATTATGATCGCTTTCAAAGAGATCGCGCAAATAGCGATTGACTTCGGTGACTGACCAGGCCGTGGGGGGAAGAAAGCTGAGTTGTTCCATCAGAAAAAAGTATACGATGATCGCAGCGGTTGCGCAACGGTGAACGTTTATAATGGGAGCGTGGTAGTAAAAAAGACTTTTTACCACAAAGGCACAAAGACTCGATGAAAAACGTAGCATAATTTCTGGCCCTTTGGGAATCGTCGGGGTTGCCCCCAGATATGGGGAATGTCCCGCCAGTTCCTGATGAACCTATTTTCTTGGTGACTTCGTGACTTTGTGGTGAACTTTTTCTAGTTTTACACAATTGTTGAGGCATCCCTATGAAATCTATTCGTATCCGCGAGCGCAGTTGGCGCTTTTATCGCAACTGGCTGATCTATTTTGCCATGTGGGGCACGTTGCTGCTCATCGCTCTGGGCGCGGCGCGGCGCCCGTTTCCGTGGCTGGTTTACTTGCTGCTGGCCTACCCCGTTTATATTATCAGCTCGGGTATTTACTACGCTTACCGCGTCACCCACCCCGGTGGACGCTTCGCCATGCGCAACGTCACCCCTGCCGATGCCGGCATGGACTTTGAAACCGTCGAATTTCCCAGCCGCGACGAGTTAACCTTATTCGGCTGGTATGTGCCCGGTACCAACGGCAGCACCATCATTCTGGTACACGGTCACGGCGGCAAAGGTATCGCCATGATCTATCATGCCTCGGCGCTGGTGGCGAAAGGTTATGGCGTATTGATGTACGATCAACGCGCCCACGGCAGTTCCGATGGCGATGTGTGTACGCTGGGCTGGTATGAAACGGAAGATTTACTCGGCGCGCTGGATTATTTGCACGGACGCTCAGACGTGGCCCCGGAGCGGATCGGCGTTTTGGGCATTTCCCTGGGTGGGAAGGCGGCCCTGCTCGCCGCGGCGCGCGACGAAGGGCTGCGTGCCGTCATCGTCGAAGGCCCCGGCCCGATGATTCTCAGCGATCATGGCGGCAGGCCCACTACCTTGCGCCGCTGGATCAACTATCCGGCGAATCTCTTCTACTACCGTATGTTACGATTTATGAATGGCGTACAGCCCACCGAAGGGATACTCGACATCATCGCCGAAATTGCCCCGCGCCCGGTTATGCTGATCAGTGCCGGAAAAGGTAGCGAAACCGTACTCACACGCGTATTCTACGAAGCCGCAGCGCAGCCTAAAGGAATTTGGGAAGTGCCCAAAGCCAAACACGCCGGGGCCTATTTCGTAAATCCCCAGGCTTATCAGGAAAAGATTGTAGATTTTTTTGACGGTGCGTTGCAACGTTGATATTGCCGTGCCCTCACCCTGGCCTTCGCTAAAGCTCAGGCCCGTCCCTCTCCCAAAATTGGGAGAGGGACAGATGCGAGCGCAGCGAGTATCAGGGTGAGGGTTTCAGACTCTATCCAGAAATCTACACTGAGAAATTGGTCAGTTTCTTTGAGATGACCTTTTCGTAGAATATTCCACGTTAAATCTACTTTGGGGACCAAGATCAACAATCTTTTTGGCTGCATTGCTGCATCGCAATAGTTTTCCACATGTTTGCTGGCTAAACAAATCGCGCAGAGCGCATACGTGCGCCATGTGCGGGTGCTGGGGGATGTCGCAGGACTTTATCATATAGTTACCATCTGAGTGGATGGCATACGGATGTTGACAAATACCTGCATCTTGTATATACTGTTGTCATCCAGAAAACATCTGCATGGATGTCTGGCAGATGGCATCAATTGGCTAAAAGGATAGATGATGAGTGAAACCGAAAAAATCACCATTAACATGAGCGTTGTTGATTTAGGAAAAATTGATTTATTGACCGAAGAAGGTTTTTATCAGAACCGTACGGATTTCATCCGTACAGCCATTCGTAACCAACTTGACAAACACAACACTGAAGTGCAAAGTTCCGTTGTCCGAAATGCGTATGGCCTGGGCATTTTTGATTGGTCTCGTAAGGAGCTTGAAAAAGCTGTGGAAAAAGGCGAGCGTAAAAGTTTCAATGTGATTGGCATGTTGGTTATCGAGGATAATGTTTCTCCCGAATTGGCCGACCAAGCCATAGAATCGATTCGCATCCGGGGCGTATTCCGGGCGTCAGAAGCCGTCAAGAAGATTTTGCAAGATCGCATCCGGTGATCACTTTCTATGGAGAACAACACTGTGGAATCAAACTCGCAACAACCCCCAAACTGGAAAACTCCCTTCTTCGCAATCTGGACTGGTCAAGCCTTTTCGCTGCTGGGCAGCCAGATTGTGCAGTTTGCCATTATTTGGTATCTCACCGAGAAAACCGGTTCTGCTACGGTGCTGGCAACCACCACACTGATCGCATTGCTGCCTGGTGTATTTCTCTCCCCCTTCATCGGCCCGCTGGTTGATCGTTGGAACCGCCGCCGGATTATGATCCTGGCCGATAGTTTTATCGCTTTGGCAACTCTGGTGCTGGCGGCGTTGTTTGCCCTCGGGCTGGTGGATCTCTGGCATATTTATGCGGTTCTTTTCATTCGCTCCATCGGGGAAAACTTCCACCGCCCATCCATGACCGCCTCCACCTCGCTAATGGTGCCGAAAGAGCACCTCACCCGCATCCAGGGCGTCAACCAGACCCTCAACGGCGGGCTGAACATTATTGCCGCACCGCTGGGTGCACTATTGATGACACTTATCCCAATGAGCGGCATCGTTGCTATCGATGTCATTACCGCCCTGATTGCCGTCGTTCCGCTATTTTTCATCGTTATTCCTCAGCCCGAGAAAAATCCAGCCGAATCCGGCAGTACAACTTTCTGGCAAGATTTGCGCGCCGGGTTCAAGTACGTGATTACTTGGCCGGGGTTGCTGAGCATTCTGATTATGGCCTCGATGATCAATTTTTTCCTCTCGCCAACCACATCATTACTGCCTCTATTAGTTAAAGATCACTTCAATGGGGGCGCACTTCAACTCGGTTGGATTAATTCTCTGTTTGGTGTCGGCGTCATCGTGGGCGGTTTGCTCTTGGGGGTTTGGGGCGGATTCAAACGCCGTATCGTCACGGCTATACTCGGCATTATTGGCATCGGCCTGGGAACCAGTATTATGGGGATGCTGCCTGGCTCGGCGTTCAACCTGGCTCTGGGCGCTTTTGCATTCACTGGCATGATGATCCCGATCGCCAACGGTTCTATCGGCGGTATACTCCAGGCCGCGGTAGACCCCAAGATGCAAGGACGCGTTTTTTCGCTCACCGGCAGTGTGGCAACCGCCATGATGCCCATCGGTTTGGCTTTTGCCGGGCCGCTCTCAGACGCTTTTGGCATTCAGGTGTGGTTTATCCTGGGCGGCGCGCTGACCGTACTCATGGGGTTGATTGGTTTTGCTATCCCCGCGGTGATGAAGATCGAAGACCGCAGCGAATCATAAATGGCGGAAATCCGACCTATTTGGTACACTTCGACGCATCTTTAGCGCGCGCGGAGCCTCCCATGCCAAAATCTAAATTTCTTTCTTTACTTGAAACGCCCCATCCCATCCTTGCCGATGGCGCTATGGGAACCATGCTGCACCAGCAAGGTATTGGTCTCGATACCTGTTTTGACCACCTTAACCTGACCCATCCGGCCACTGTTGGAACCGTGCATCAGGCCTATATCGAGGCCGGGGCGCAGGTGATTTATACCAACACCTTTGGCGCCAATCGCTATAAACTCAGCGATCACGGCCTGGAAAATCAGGTGGAAGCGATCAATCGCGCCGGTGCGGAGTTGGCGCGTAAAGTGGTGGATGCTTCTTTCAAAGATGTGTTGGTGGGCGGCGATATTGGACCCCTGGGGGTGAGGCTGGCCCCCTACGGGCGCGTACTCCCCGAGCAGGCGCGCGCAACCTTTGTAGAGCAAATAGGCATTTTATGCGCCGCCGGGGTTGATTTTCTGGTCATTGAGACTTTCAGTGACCTCTACGAGATCCGCGAAGCTGTTGCTGCGGCGCGCGAAATATGCTCATTGCCGGTTGTTGCCACCATCACCTTCACACGAGACGATCGCACCCTGCTAGGCGATACGCCCGCCAAAGTCGCCCGTACTTTGCACGAAACTGGCGCAGATGTGATCGGTGCGAATTGCTCCGGCGGCCCGGCACAGTTGCGCCGCATTCTGGAGCAAATGCGTCAGGCTGTGCCCGCGGCGCGTTTCGCCATTAAGCCAAATGCGGGTTGGCCGGAAAATGTGGGTGGGCGGGTGATGTATTCGGCTGGCCCCGATTATTTTGGCGATTACACAAAGACCTTCACCGAGTTGGGCGTCAAACTCATCGGCGGCTGCTGTGGCACTACGCCAGAGCATACCCGCATTATGCGCGCCCGCCTGGATGCCCTGCCCGCCGATTTGCAAATTCAGGTCATTGCGCCTTTCGATGCCCAAGCCGCGCACGATCGCGTTCAACTTGAACCGACCCAATTGGCGCAAAAATTCAGCCATAATGAGTTCCCAATTGCGGTTGAGATGGATCCGCCGCGCGGCCTTTCAGCGCATAAAATTCTGGCAGGAGCCAGCCTGTTAGCGGAGGCGGGTGCTGCCGTAATTAATGTAGCCGATAGTCCGATGGCGCGCATGAGGATGAGTCCCTGGGCAGTGTGTAATCTCATCCAGCGTAATGTGGGCATCGAAACCACGCTGCACTTCCCCACTCGCGGGCGTAATTTGCTGCGCGTGCAGGGCGATCTACTGGCCGCGCACGCCCTGAATATTCGCAATGTCTTCGTGGTGATGGGCGATCCGACTTCGATTGGCGATTACCCCGATGCGATGGATGATTATGACCTGGTGCCCTCGGGGTTGATCCGGCTGATTCAACAAGGATTCAACGCCGGGCTGGATCACGCCGGGGCCGACATCGGGCAGCCGACTGCCTTTTTCGTGGGGTGCGCGCTCAATTTGTTGCCATCCAACCCCGAGCGGGAACTGAAAGTCCTGCGGCGTAAAATTGAAAACGGCGCCGATTTTGCCCTCACGCAGCCCATCTATCAGCCCGAAAAAGCCTTTGAATTTTTACGGCTTTACGAAGAACGCTTTGGACCGCTGGAGATTCCGATCTTGGCTGGTGTGCTGCCGCTTTTCAGCGCGCGCCATGCCGCTTTCTTGCACAACGAAGTGCCCGGCATTATCATCCCCTCTGAAACGATGGCGCGCATCGAAACCGCAGGAGATAATGCGCCCGCGGAAGGTGTGCAGATTACGATTGAGATGATCCGAAAAATGAAGCCCTGGGCCAACGGCGTTTATATGATGCCCCCCTTCGGGCGCTATGACCTGGCTGCCGAAATTATTGAGGCGCTCTGATCATTTTAACGAGAGCAGCGAATAAGCCCCAAACCCTTCGAGCAGCATTCCAACCACAATCAGAAATACGCCCACTCGAATGGGTGTCCAATCCAGAGCCAGCAATTCGAGGGTGAAATCCATTACTCGATTGGCAAAATCAACCCACATAGAGGGAGAAACCGCCACGTCGTCGCCCTGCGGCATATTACTGTTGATAGGCATCGGGACAGCGGCAAACACCGTCACCAGCAACCCGCTCAGGAGGAATAACAGCCCCGAGATTACCAAAATCCAGCCTAAAAGTTTTCGCGTTTCCATAATAAGAGTTATATCGTGTGCAGGTCGGATTTGTCAACAAATTGCCCTCTGTAATTCAGTTTGATAATTTGTGCTTGCCAAAATAATTAAGGTACAATACCAATACTATTTACTGTAGTTGCCAAATATATACTTTTGTATGGAGGAAAGACATGACCTATATCATTACCAGCTTATGCTTGCGTGACGGTGGCTGCATCGACGTTTGCCCGGTTGAATGTATTGTCCCCGGCCAGCCGGTTAAAGAATGGCCCTGGATGTATATTGACCCCGACACCTGCATTGACTGCGGCGCCTGCGTGCCCGAATGTCCCTATGATGCCATCTTCTCCGAAGATGAGGTTCCCGAAGCTTATGAAGCCAAAGGCGGCGAGTATATCAGCCGACTCGGCCTTAGCGGGCACTACGAAAACACCGATCATAATGGTGGCCCCGTTGTACTCGAAACCACCAAGCAGCTTGAAGCCGGCGAATCGGTAGACCTGACTGAAGATGTTCAGCCCAACTATGATTTCTTCGAAAGTGGCCCTGGCTACGACGCGCTCGGCTAGTTTTTTTAATTTGCGCGAACAAAAAGCTGCATACGGCACCTCGCGCCGTATGCAGCTTTTTGTTCGCGCCCGTTTTCGTGAAATCATAGTGAGCTAATGAAAGGCGTTTGCAGTGGATAGTTGACGTTCTAATTACGGCGTGCTATTATCTTTCGTGCAATCATTTTGCGCGTGTATATGCTTCACTCGGACTCGCACAATTTTTAGCAATTATTCTTTTATTTTTTTATTGCGTATCCGATGCCTGCATTATTCCCGTCTTTTAGATTCTGGGGTTATTAGCGCTGATGATTCATGCGCTTTTTTTATTTATGGCTTTATCATTTTTTAGGAGTTATTCATGAGTTCTGATTTCGTTGTTCGCATTATCGGGATGATTGTGTTGGGGATTTTTGCGGCTTATACAGCTAATTCGTTTGGGGGAGGTATATTTCCTGAACCTCGTGTGCTTTACGTTGTTATTATTAGTTTGTTAGGCGCTCTGATCGGACTGGTGCTGACTCCCTATCTTACGACGCGTCCCGTGCGCGCTTTACGAGCGCTTTTAGCTCGCATTGATGCTCAAACCTTGGCTGCAAGTCTGATTGGCTTGATCGTTGGGTTGATTATTGCTGCGTTACTGGCCTTCCCGCTTTCGTTGTTGCCTCCACCTTTTGGCGAAGTACTGCCCTTTATTGGTGTGATGTTGGTTAGTTATTTTGGCGTGGCTGTATTTGTGATGCGCCAGAATGATATTTTCTCTGTATTTCGCGATCGGCTGCCGCGCCGACGTGGTAGCGAAGAAGGTGAAGAAGATAACGCTGGCCGTAAAATTCTTGTAGATACCAGTGTGATCATTGATGGCCGCATTGCTGATATTGCTCGCACCGGTTTCCTTTCGGGCACGCTGCTGATTCCGCGCTTTGTACTCAACGAGTTGCAGTATATCGCCGATTCAGCCGATAGCCTGCGCCGCCAGCGTGGACGGCGGGGTATGGAAATACTCTCCCACCTGCAAGATGAAGCCACCATGCCCGTGCAGATCAGTGATATTGACGTAGAGGGCACGCGCGAGGTGGATGACAAACTCGTCATTTTAGCGCGCCAACTCAAATGTCCAGTACTGACCAACGATTACAACCTCAACCGCGTGGCTGAACTTCAGGGCGTGCTGATCCTCAATGTCAATGAACTGGCGAATGCCGTCAAAGCTGTGTTGTTGCCCGGCGAATCGCTCGTGGTTGATATTATCCAGGAAGGCAAAGAAGTTGGGCAGGGCGTGGGCTATCTGGACGATGGCACCATGGTGGTTGTCGAAGACGGCAGCGGGCATCTGCATAAAGAAACGTATGTTACCGTAACCAAAGTTTTACAAACCGCGGCCGGTCGGATGATCTTTGCCCGTACGGAGGCGAAATCCTGATGGCGATCAAAATTTATAATACGCTCACACGCAAAAAAGAAGCTCTTGAGACCTTGCAATCTGGCCGGGTTTCGATGTATGTTTGCGGGCCGACGGTTTATGATAAAGCGCATGTAGGTCATGCCATGTCGGTGCTGGTTTTTGATATTGTCCGCCGCTATCTCGAATATCGCGGTTACGAAGTGCGCCACGCCATGAACTACACGGATGTTGATGACAAAATCATCCAGCGCGCCAACCTCGAAGGCATTGACCCCTTCGATTTGGCAGAACGCTATATTGATGAGTTTCGTCATCACCTGACCGATCTCAATATTTTGCCCGCCACGGTATATCCGCGCGCTACGGAAGAAATCGATCAGATCATTCAGATTGTGCAGGGATTGATCGAAAAAGACCACGCCTACGAATCTGAAGGCGATGTGTACTTTTTCGTCAGCAGCGACGACGACTATGGCAAACTCTCTGGGCGCAAACTTGAAGATATGCAATCCGGTTTCCGTATTGATGTAGACGAACGCAAAGAAACCCCAATGGATTTTGCCCTGTGGAAAGCCTCCAAGCCCGGCGAACCCGCCTGGGAGAGTCCCTGGGGACAGGGACGCCCCGGCTGGCATATCGAATGCTCGGCCATGAATCTGCACCACCTCGGCGAGCAAATCGACATCCACGGCGGCGGCAACGATCTCGTCTTCCCACATCACGAAAACGAAATCGCCCAAACCGAGAGCTTCACCGGTAAACCCTTTGCCCGCTATTGGATGCACAACGGCATGTTGCAGCTTTCGGGCGAAAAAATGTCCAAATCGCTGGGCAACCTCATCACGATCAAAGACTTCCTTGACGACCACGAAGCCGACACCCTGCGCCTGATGGTACTCACATCCAGCTACCGCAGCCCGCTTAAATTTACCGACGAAGCCATCGGTCACACCGAACGCGCCCTCGACCGTCTGCGCTCTGCCCTGCGCCCGGCCAACGCTGGCGCGGCAAGCGCAGCCCCCGAAGCTTTGCAGGCGCAAATCCAGGCCACGCGCCAGGGCTTTGACGAAGCAATGGATGACGATTTCAACTCGGCTGGCGCGCTGGGGCATATTTTTGAACTCGTGCGCGCGGTCAATCAGGCTCGGGATATGGATGCTGGCCCCGAGGCTTTGCAGCCAGCCCAGGCGTTGATTCTGGAACTCACGAACGTTCTGGGCCTCAGGCTGGAGTCACGCGCGCGGCTCGGGGGTGGGGAGGCCGCTCCGTTTGTCGAATTGCTCCTGGAGATACGCGCCGAACTGCGCAGCCAAAAATTGTGGGCCTTGTCCGATCAGGTGCGCGACCGCCTGACTGAGCTTGGCGTGCTCATCGAAGATGGCAAAGACGGCACCACCTGGCGCTGGAAATGAGTTAACAAACCTCTGATGTCTGCTAAAAAAAACTCAGAGGTTTCGCGGTAGAGAAAATATGACCGAATGGATTTTGGGCCGTAACCCTGTTTATGAAGCGCTGCGCGCAGATCGCCGGCGCTTCTTTCGTCTCTGGGTGGCTGAAAAAGCGGATCAAAAACGCCACCTCAAAGATGCCCTCGATATGGCGCGCCAACGTGGTATCCTTGTCGAATTTTTGCCGCGCCAACGCCTCGACGCGCTGGGCGAAAATCATCAGAGCGTGGCGTTGGAGACCAGCGCCTATCCCTACGCATCTTTGCCAGATATCCTTGCACACGCCCAGCAATTGAATCAGGCTCCCTTTATATTAATATTGGATACCGTTCAAGATACCCATAATTTGGGGGCTTTATTGCGCACAGCCGAAGCGGTGGGCGTGCATGGCGTTTTATTGCCCCTGCGCCGCACTGCCACAGTTACTCCGGCGGTGGTCAATACCTCCTCGGGGGCCAGCGAGCACTTGCTTGTCGCACAAACCAACCTTGCCCAGGCCATTGCTGCCCTGAAGGTCGAAAACGTCTGGGTGTATGGCATGGAGGGGTCCGAAGAAGCGCAATCCATTGAAACCATTAAACTCAGTGGAGCAACAGCCCTGGTCGTGGGCAACGAGGGCAGCGGGTTGCGCAGCCTGGTGCGTCAATCTTGTGATGTGTTGGTCAAGCTGCCCATGCGAGGGCATATCGATTCGCTAAACGCTGCTGTGGCTGGCTCGGTAGGGTTGTATTTTATTTGGCAGGCGCGCAAATTTTCACGAGAGACCATTGACGATACATTTAATTCCTGATAGACTCGCTGCCCGTTGCATATTAGCGCGGCTGTTTATGGAGTCTTGCGGCTGGTATGGCTCTCTGGTATAATGCTCCCGCTCTTTTGGAGCAGCACTTTTCTAATTTACATGCCGACGTAGCTCAATCGGCAGAGCAGCCGCCTTGTAAGCGGCAGGTTATGGGTTC
>JABGRQ010000195.1 GCA_018648225.1 Chloroflexota bacterium | reverse complement strand
AACCGATCCCCTGCTGAACTGGCATTTAGGATACTTACGCACTGCACACAATGATAAAACACAGGGGAAAGTTATGGCTGAATTCGCTCTTGATGTACTGGGCGTTACAACAGCAGCCGCTATTCACGATGGCGGTGTCTATACAGAAGGACTTGCCAGAGTATTTACAGACTCTTTCGAAACACTTGGAGGCACGGCCGCAGACCCGGTTGCGATCAACAAAGGTGAAACCGATATGCGTCCAGTTCTTGAAACCATCGTAGAATCCGGTGTGCCCGAGTTCCTGTATTATCCCGTTTTCACTGCCGAGGGAGGCATCCTGACTAAACAGGCCAGAGAATATCCCGGTCTCGAGTCAACTATTCTGGCCGCAGCTGATGGAATGATCTCAGATGCAGCTATTGAGGCTGTCGGTGTTGCTGGTGAAGGTATGTATTTTTCCGGCCCCGATCTATCCTTCTCTGGGGAATCCTATTACGACTTTCTTGCTACCTATGAAAATAAGTATGGTAGCAATCCCATCTCTGTTTATCATGCCCATGCCTTTGATGCAGCCAATATGATTTTTTCCTGCATAGAGGAGATAGCCATTCGAGATGGTGACACTATTCATATTGGCCGAGAATCGCTCCGCTCATGCCTGTATGCCACATCAGGCTTTGAAGGCATTACCGGCACATTAACTTGTTGAATATGGCGATTGTGCCGACCCCGTCATTAAAATATATCAGAATCAGGATCAGAGCTACGTTCCTATCTGGCCCTAAAATACCATTTCGATAGCCGTTTAGGAGTAAATAATTCATAAAAGTCGATTATTATCTCTTGACCCTGGAATTCATTCTTAGTTAGAATCGGGATCATGCAATTCGTTGAAAATTTGTAGACGCAATTGCTCGATTTCTAACCCATTCCTAGCCGAAGGGATGCATTGGAAGTGCAAATTCTTTCCATTGCGCAAGATATGCCCCCTATGTATAATAGCAGTTCAATAGGGAAAGGAGGCTCTAGTCAACAAAAACATTAACCTATCCACCAAAATCTCTCTATTCCACACTATAATAATTCACCATAAGGAGTGAAGAAGCATGAAAACCCGCATTTTTACCTTTTTAGCGCTGCTGGTCGTCGCCAGCATGATGCTTGCAGCCTGTAGCCCTGCACCGGCAGAAGCACCCGCCGCAGAAGAACCTGCTGCTGAAGAAGCTATGGCCGAAGAAGCACCTGCTGCTGAAGAAGCACCCGCCGCAGAAGAAGTTATGGCCTTTGAATGCACCGATGCAATTGGCTGTGTTGACATTGCAGCCGATGAACCGGTTCACATTGCCTATATGTTGACCATCTCTGGCGCAACCGCCTACTTGGGCGAAGACTCCAAGGGCGCGATCGAAATCGCTGTGGATGACCGCGGTGGTGAACTGCTCGGTCATGCAATCCAGCTCTCTGGCGAAGACTCCTTGTGCTCCGCCGAAGGTGGACAGACCGCCGCTACCAAAATAGCTGCTGACCCCACTATCTTGGGCGTAATCGGCACCAACTGCTCCAGCGCTGCCACTGCGGCTATGCCGACCATCAGTGGTGCTGGCTTGGTAATGCTCTCCCCCTCCAACACGGCTCCTGCCTTGACCCTTGAGGGCGAAACCTGGCAAGATGGCTACTTCCGCATCTGCCACACCGACCTGTTCCAGGGTTCTGTTGCGGCTGAATTTGCTTTCAACGAACTTGGCGCAACCACTGCGGCAACCATCCATGATGGCAGCCCCTATGCCGACCAATTGCAAGCAGTATTCGCCGGGCGCTTTGTTGAACTCGGTGGCACGATCACCTTCCAAGGTGCTGTCAATGTTGGCGATACCGACATGCGCACTGTGTTGACTACCGTTGCGTCTGACGCCCCTGCCGTACTGTATTTCCCCATCTTTGAACCTGAAGGACCCTTCATCGTAGCTCAATCTTCTGAAATTTCTGGTCTTGAAGAAACTGTTCTGATGGGCGCGGATGGTCTGCTGTCTGACTCCTTCCCCGAGAACTCTGGCGCCAATGCCGTGGGTATGTATCTCTCCGGCCCCTATGTTTCGGGCGCGGACTATGATGAGTTCCTGGCCAAATGGGAAACCAAGTTTGCTGGCGCCCCGCCCAGTGGTTTCCACGCCTTCGCTTATGATGGCACAAACATTCTGTTTGACGCTATCGAAGCTGTTGCGGTTGTCGATGCTGACGGAACCATCCACGTTGGCCGCCAGGCTTTGCGTGATGCTATCGCCGGCGTGACCGACTACACCGGCCTGACCGGAGCGCTGGATTGCAGTGATGATGACTACAGTGCCTTTGGCATCACCAATGCCAGCCATGGCGACTGCGCCACTGGCGCAGCCCTGGGTATCTTCCAGATCACCGAAGCTGAAGTTGATGGCAACTGGCCACCCGAAGCAGTTTACACCCCCTAGTCTTTGATCCTGGCTTTTGCTACAACCTATTATGCTAACAGCCATATAGGCTAGAAAAGATAATGAGCCAGGGAATATCACTTTCCCTGGCTCATTAATCTGTATGAGGACAAAACACAATGCTAAAACAATTCTTTGAACGCTTATCATGGGTGGATGTCTTTCTGAGACTGTTTCAAATACTCATTGTGGCAGCTATTATCATCGGTATATTTAACACGGTCAAAGCCGATTCCTATAGTAGTGAACAATGGGCTACCCTCGTGTTTGCCGGTCTGGCACAAGGCAGTATCTATGCGCTAATCGCGCTGGGATACACCCTGGTTTACGGCATTCTCATGATGATCAATTTTGCCCACGGCGAAGTTTATATGGGGGGCGCCTTTACAGCTGTATTCCTGGCGCAATATTTCGCTAATTCGGGCTTTTTAGAGCGACATCCTGTTCTTGCCATCATCGCACTTATTCTATTGGCCGCAGGAGTTTCGACAGGCATCGCGTTATTACTTGAACGCGTAGCCTACCGTCCTTTGCGCGGCGCTCCCCGGTTGGTACCACTCATTACAGCTATCGGTGCATCTTTTGCTTTGCAATACACCTTCCGCGGGCTTTATGGCGCAGAGTTTCGCTCGTATCCTGAAATCCCCAGCCTGCGAGTAACCGTCAATGTTTTCGGATTTCAGGTGCCACTCGTCCAATTGGTTGTGCTTTTTGCCGCCATCGCATTAATGCTTGCTCTCTACTTATGGGTGGAACGCACAAAAATGGGTAAAGCCATGCGCGCTGTATCTGAAGACAAAGATGTCGCCCGCCTGATGGGTATTGATATCGATAAAGTTATCGTCTCGACCTTTGCAGTTGGTGGCGCATTGGCTGGGGCAGCTGGTGTTTTCAACGGGTTGTTCCGCCCACAAGGCGTCTATTTCTTTATGGGTTTTTTCCCGGGGTTAAAAGCGTTCACCGCTGCCGTCCTCGGTGGCATCGGTAATGTGCCCGGAGCCATGCTTGGCGGACTATTCCTGGGTGTCATTGAATCGCTAGGTCCGAATCTAATTGTGGAAGGCCTGGGCATACCGGCTGCGAATCAACTCAAAGATGCCTTTGCCTTTACAATGCTGGTTCTTATTCTCATCATTCGCCCACAGGGCATCTTTGGTGAACGCCTGGCAGAGAAGAAAGCATGAGGTCAGCAAAGATGAATAATTCAAAATCACTTGATTGGCGTGTTATCGCTCGCTTTGGCTTGCTCGGTGGGATTGTCGCATTTTACTTTAGCGCAATCGGAATGGTCGAAACTTTTGGGCAACGTAATTTGGTCAGCACTTGGCTCTCATTGGGGCATGTCTTGCTCGTTATGGGATCGATTGGCGCTGGCTACCTGACGGCTCGCGAGCTTAAAGAAAAACACACTCTGACTACCATCGGAAGCAGCCTTTTAGCTGGCCTCGTATCCAGCGTTTTTCTGGTTCTCCTGATTGTGTTCGTCCAGCTATTGGTGGTAGGCAATGCTGGCGAGGAAGCTGCTTTCGTTTGGCGAGATATGTTTGTCAACATGTCGCCTCAACTGGTTGAGTTTCTCACCTTTGGGGCTGGGCCAATAACCGGAACCCTACTAATGGTTGCATTCCTTACCCTGATGGGGGGAGCTGGCTCTCTATTCGTACTCCTGCCGACGAAACTGTGGCAGGCTTTACTTAGCAGCATTATCTGGACACTAGGGATTGGACTTTTCTCTGAAAATGTCGGACAGATCATTCAGGAAACTTTTAGTCGTGAGATCGTCAAGGCGTTATTCTCAAGTAAATCCCTCAACCCGCTTCCGGCTGCCTTGATTTTCATCATCACCTTTGCAGTTGGCTACTTCCGCACCCATGAGAAAGCCAGAAGCGGTTGGGTAAAACTCCCACAAACTGCACAAAAACAAGGCCGCATTGTGGGCATTATTTTAGGCATCGCGGTATTACTGTATCTGCCCTTTATTGTCGGCTCATTTCTCAGTCAAGCCCTCTTTATGATCGGACTTTACGTCATGATGGGCCTGGGGTTGAATATCGTTGTAGGCTACGCCGGATTGCTTGATCTAGGTTATGTGGCATTCTTTGCCTTCGGAGCCTATGTGATGGGCATCTTGACATCCACCGGGCCGCTGGGCGTCAGCAATCTCAACTTCTGGACAGCACTGCCCATCGCAACTTTAGCAGGTATCATTTGGGGTGTTGTGCTCGGCTTCCCGGTATTGCGTATGCGCGGCGACTATCTGGCAATCGTCACCCTGGGTTTTGGCGAGATCATTCGCATTATGGCAACATCCAACTGGCTGGCCCCCTTCGAGGGCGGTCCCCAGGGCGTTTTGCACATCCCTAATCCCGAGTTTTTTGGTTTCATCATGAATACACCGCAAAGCATGTATTACCTGGTAATTGCCGGTTCGCTCCTGGCGGCTTTTGTTACGATACGCTTGCGCGACTCACGCCTGGGCCGTCAATGGATGGCTATGCGCGAAGACGAAGACGTCGCCGAAGCCATGGGCATCAACCTCGTGCAAACAAAATTACTGGCCTTTGCAATTGGTGCAGCATTCTCTGCGATGTCTGGAGCGATCTTCGCCGCACGGCTAGGCAACATCTTTCCCCACAGCTTCAACTTGTTGTGGTCGATCAACGCCCTGGCGCTCATCATTGTGGGTGGCTTGGGAAGCATCCCTGGCGTGATCGTTGGCGCTTTGATCCTGGTTGGTCTCCCAGAAATTCTGCGTGAGTTTGCTGAATACCGACTGCTCATGTATGGCCTCTTACTGATTGTAATGATGCTTGTCAAACCAGAAGGTTTTATTCCAGAACCCACTCGTAAACGCGAATTAAAGGCCGGAATCGATGACCAAATACCCGGCGCCGGAACTTTTGGAGAATTGGAGGGCTAGACATCATGGGAACAATTCTTAAAACTCGAGAAGTCACAAAACGCTTTGGTGGTCTAGTCGCAGTCAATAGTTTCGATGTTGACATTGAAGAATACTCGATTTCCAGCGTAATTGGCCCCAACGGAGCCGGGAAAACAACCTTCTTTAACTGCATTACTGGCTTCTATGTCCCGGAAGAAGGTGTAATCGACTTCAACGGGCATATCATACAAGGTCTTTCAACTGACCGGATCACGCGCTTCGGGATTGCCCGCACCTATCAGAATATTCGCTTGTTCTCAAATATGACAGCCATCGAGAATATCCTGGTAGGTCAACATCCGCACCTGAAAACCCCCTGGCTGACAGCGCTTTTCAAAACTCCAGGGTTTCTCAAAGAAGAACAAGCCGCCCTCGACGAAGCCCAACGCTTGTTGAACTTTGTCGGATTAAAAGGCCTGGGCGACCATACTGCACATAACCTGCCCTACGGCGCTCAACGCCGCTTGGAAATTGCCCGCGCGCTGGCAAGTAAACCCAAGCTGCTGCTTTTGGATGAACCTACCGCGGGGATGAATCCAAACGAATCGGCTGACATGATGCGTTTCATCCGTTACTTGCGTGACGAACTGGAAGTCACGATCTTGCTAATTGAGCACGATATGCGTGTCGTGATGGGCATCAGCGAACAAATTAGTGTGATGGACTTTGGACAAAAAATCGCTGAGGGCACCCCGGAAGATATCCAACGCAACCCGCGCGTGATCGAGGCCTATTTGGGTCGTGGTGCTGCTGCGGGGCTAGAACTCGAAATCAGCTCCGAGGCAGCCTAAATCAGGAGAGATCACTATGGCAATGTTAGAAGTTAACAACATTCATACCTACTATGGCAATATCCACGCACTGAAAGGAATCTCTATCACCGTGGAAGAAGGCGAAATCGTCACCTTGATCGGTGCTAACGGTGCAGGAAAAACTACCACCTTGCGTACCATCAGCGGATTGATCAAACCGGCCCAGGGAAATATCAAATTGGAAGGCGAGGATCTAGCTGCCTATCCAGCACATGAGATTGTCTACAAGCGCGTCGCTATGGTTCCAGAAGGCCGCGGAATTTTCTCAAAACTGACCGTAGCTGAAAACCTGGAAATGGGTGCATACAGCCGCGACAATAAAGCGGAAATGAAAACCGATATGGAACGCGTTTTCGATCTCTTTCCCCGACTAAAAGAACGCCGCACCCAGGTATCGGGCACGCTTTCCGGTGGCGAGCAACAAATGCTGGCAACCGGACGCGCCATGATGGCTCGCCCCCGGCTACTGCTGATGGACGAACCGTCGATGGGGCTGGCGCCTGTTTTGGTCGAGAGCGTTTTCGACACCATCGTGCGCATCAACAAAGAAGGAACAACCGTACTTCTGGTGGAACAAAACGCGACGATGGCGCTGCAGATCGCCAGTCGCGGCTATGTACTCCAAACTGGCGAGATCGTTCTGCATGATTCTGCAGACAACTTGCAGAAAAACGAGATGGTACAAAAAGCCTACTTGGGGATTGAATAAGATTTCATTTAGAATAATAAAACTCGAACGAGAAAGAGTGATAGATTTTTTCCTATCACTCTTTTTTTATGGGTCTCTGGACATTCCCGCCAGTTCCCAATGAACCAATATTTTGTAACAGATCATCATAAAAAAATAGGGTAGTGCTCAAGAAGGAAGTGATAGCCTGGAGATGTCATAGCGGACAATAAAC
>JABGRQ010000194.1 GCA_018648225.1 Chloroflexota bacterium | reverse complement strand
TATGCGAACTCCCGATAACGGTACCACGGTAATATATACGGTTTATATATAATAGCTATAATGGATAAAAATAGTCTTATTTATTGCAAAAGGAGAATCCTCAGTGAAGATAAACAAATTGTTTGGAAGTATCGTTATTGTTGTACTGATAGGCTTGATGAGTATAACCAGCGTATTGGCCGATGCTCCGGCGCCTCCCGTGGGTTTTGAAAATATTGAACCCCTCTGGTACACTGGATTTGGCTCTGGGGGGAGCACGGAACAGTGTTTCGACCTGCCGAATGGCTGGGTAGATAAAGTTATTCGTTTCTGGCACCCTGCAGACCAAAAGTGGGTTGACCTGGCAACAACATATCAAACGGTTGACGGAGTTAAACAAGCCTGTACGATCGTCCCGGCAAATGGCTGGGTAGCTCTACAAGGGAAGTATATTCAGGAGCTTGTCGACCCAGAAAAAACATTTTGCGATAGAAATCCCGACGACGACGTATGCCAGCCAGTAGTATTGTGCAGTCTTTAGTAGAAAACTAACCAAGACAACCTCATACCCCGAAGTTAACAACAAAGACCGCAATATTGGCTATTTCTAGCACTATTGCGGTCTTTGGTCGGGGCGAGAGGATTCGAACCTCCGGCCTCTTCAACCCCATTGAAGCGCGCTAACCGGACTGCGCCACGCCCCGACAACGGGCGTGATTATAGTGCATTCTCCCTGATCGTGCAAGGAGTTTAGCGATACAATTGCGCCATGCGCAACCTCCAATTATTACTCACCAGTTTGTTTCTATTTCTATCGGCCTGTTCACCCGCGGCTGTGGAAAATATCAGCCCCACCCCGAGCTGGACACCCACCCGCGAAGCTGCAATCACCCCCGAGCCGAGTCCCGCTCCCACACAGGAAAACCCGGACTCGCTCGAAGTTGGCACGCCTACTCCAACCGAATCCATCCCCGAGCCGCCAACTCAATTATGCTCTCCCCTGGCCGAACACAGCTCCGAGCTACTCATCGAGATTGTCTCATCCCCCTACGCGCCACCTCCAGACGGAAAAGACGACCGCCATCACGGCGTGGATTTTGCCTACTACAATCACGGCGAGCGCGCCTCCGTGGATGGCGAAGGCGTGCAAAGTATTCTGGCCGGGCGCGTAGCCGCAGCCATTAGCGATCGCTTGCCTTACGGCAATATGGTCATCATCGAAACGCCACCTGAGTTGATTCCAGAAGCCCTGCAAGAAATGCTACAAATACCGGCAGGCAGCTCGCTATACCATCTCTACGCCCATCTGAGCGAAGCCCCACTGGTTGAGCCTGGGCAATCTATCGGTTGTGGCGAATTGCTCGGTTATGCCGGAATGACTGGCTACAACATCCCCGTACCGCACCTGCATCTGGAGACACGCATCGGCCCGGCGAACATAGCCTTTGATGGAATGGTATTCTACGATACACACGCAACACCCACCGAGCAGGAAAATTATCTGCGCTGGCGAACAAGCGGAGAATTTCAGCATTTTGATCCGATGGTATTGTTTACGAATACCCCCTAACCTGTTTTTCAATATGGTAGCGACAGAAATGTAAGTCAGGACTTATGCTCTTTCACAAAAGAAAGTCCCAATCGCGAACAACTTAATCCGGACGAATGGGAAGCGTGAACGTAAAAATGCTGCCCACCTCACCATCAGCTGGTGTCTCATACCAGATTTCACCACCATGAGTTTCCACGGCCAATTTGCAGAAAGCCAATCCCAAACCCGCGCCTCGCCAACGCCCGAGCTGGCCTGATATTTGCGCAAAGCGCTCGAAGATGACTGCACGATGCTCTGCCGCGACCCCTGGCCCCTGGTCAACAACTTTCACTGTAATATTATCGCTTCCCGAAAAAGCAATCACACGCACGCTACTCTTTTCAGGCGAGAATTTGACGGCATTATCCACCAAATTTTGCAATACGCGAAAGATTTTTTCTTCATCGGCAAAAATAAGCGGCAAATCGCTGGGGATCTCATTTTTCAAGGTGATGCCATATTCATCCGCCATCATAGCGATATCGTCCATCAATATTTGCGTCAGCGCAAAGAGATCAACCGGAATTTTATGCAACATGATATCGCCAGACTGCATCCGGGCTACATCCATCAATGACTTCACCAGACGCAGCACACGCTTTGCACCCCGCCGGGCCACGTCCAAAGCGTGATCCACGATCTGACGATGCTCGCCCGTGGGAATGACCTCATCCATCAAATCCAGTGAACCCAGCACAGCGCTGATTGGGGAACGCAGATCGTGGATCAGCGCGTCGGCAATGACTTCGCGTTCCTGATTCACGCGGTGCTCCTCAGAAACATCACGCCAGATCAGCATCCACCCCAGCGCGGCTTCCCCTGGCAATGTTACCGAATACAACCTGCGTTCATAAACACTAACAGGGGTCACATCCGGAATATGGTAGGTTTCTTTTTTGAATTCATTGGCAACCTCGCCAGCCAAGCCGAGAAGCATCTGTTCAACAACGCGGCGTTCATATCCCAGGCGGCGCAATACTCCCTCGGAGAGGTCAATCAACTGCATCCCCATCAAGTTATCTGCGGGCATTGAAGTAAGGTGGGTAAAAGACTGATTGGCAAGGGAAATATCACCCTGCGGGTTAAACATCAGGATCGCTTCTTGTACAGAGTTGATGACTGCCGATAATTGTTCACGTTGACGCTGAGTCTCATGATGCAATTGAGCATTGACCAAAGCCACCGCGGCCTGATGCGCCAATTGCTCTACCAGAGATTGATCGCCTGCGGCAAAGGCAGCTTTCAGGTCACTCTCCAGTGTAATTACCCCCAACGATTGGCCCTCATAAAGCAAAGGGACACTCAATTGCGATTTAACAATATCCCCTTTAACATTTATATAATCGGTATCTTGAGTCACATCGGGGATATTCTCAACACGCCGTAAGCGATGAGCTCGTCCAGTAACGCCATCATCGAGCGACAGCCTTTCTAGGTTCGGGTACCCTCTTTGGGCTTTGACATCCAGTATCGCGCCCCCGGCATCGTAGATGCCGATGATCCCCCACGGCGACTGGGTGAATTCCATAGCGTAATCCAATATCAGAAAAAAGAGACGTTCAGAGAGCGTGGCCGCCGAAAGCTCGCGGCCGACCGCTTCAAGAATTGCCAACTGCTGCACACGCCGAGCCAGCTGTCGATCAACGGTCGTGTGAAGTCGCGCATTGGCAACCGCAAGCGCAGCCTGAGCAGCCAAAGTTTGCAATAACTCAACCTCATCGTGCAAGAAATCGTGGGGGGCATCATAGAATACCGAAAGAAATCCGATGGGTCCTTCAGGGGTTATCAGCGGAAAATCGGCATAAGCCTGGATATTTTCGCTGGTAAATGCCCTGGCTATTTCAATCGGCAGCGATGTTTCCCTGATGTCGGCAACAAGTTCATGCACCCCAGTGCGTAAACAGCGCGAGCGGCGGCGGCCAGCAATTGAAAAGTTGCGGCTGTGCTCATAAAATGTATCTGACAGGCCACGCGAATGCGCCAGATAGAGCGTATCCATGCTGGGCTCTTGTAGGTAAATGG
>JABGRQ010000193.1:1610-4173 GCA_018648225.1 Chloroflexota bacterium | reverse complement strand
CGCTTCAACGGCTGCGCGCACTGCCCGCCCGCCCGCCCGGCTGCCGCCGGGGTGCCCGTGGATGCCGCCGCCGAACGCGTAATAGGCATCGATACCAAAAATGCTGTGAAGCGCCGGAACATGCCCGGGATGCAGACCGCCAGAAGCCACCGGGGCTACGGGTTTGATATTGTGCCAATCTTGTTCAAATAGTACGCCGCGGAAGGGTTTGGTAACTTTGTCGCGTAACAGGCTGATGCGCTCGCGCATATCATCGGGGCCGCCTTCGAGCTTGCCCACACCGGTGCCAGTGTGGATGTGGTCGACACCGATCAGGCGGGCAGTTTTGGCGATGACGCGGTATTCGATCCCGTGGTAGGGGATGCGGTCGAAGGCCGCGTGCATGGCACGATGGGCGTGGATGATTAGGCCGAGTTTTTCAGTGATCTGGCGCAGCGAAGCCACACCGGTATAGCCAACGGTGACAAAATCGACCATGGCGAAGATGCCGCCGTTTTCTTTTATGCATTCGGCGCGCTTTGCCATTTCGTCTACCGTGGCGGCAGTTAGATTGGCCCAATAGCCTTTCGTCTCGCCGGTTTCGGCTTCGGCTTTGTGGAGTAGTTCCAGCGTACGCGCCATGCGATCATAGAAATTGTTGAAATCCTGGCTTCCCAGGTTTTCATCATCCTTAACCGTATCGGCGCCGCCCATCCAGGTTTCGTAGCATACCTGGGCGTGTTCTTCGGTGGTCAGGCCGATCTTGGGTTTGATGGTTGAACCCGTCATGGCGCGGCCTTGCACGTTCATGCGCTCGCGCACACCCGGCAGCCCGTAATGTGGGCCTGGGAAAGCATCGACCACTTCTTTTGGGAAGCGAATATCTTCGAGCCGTAAGCCTTCCACCGCTTTCATTCCGAAAACGTTTCCGGCTACACTGGAGAGAATATTGGGCATGGAACTGATTTCGAACAACCCCGGCTGATAGGCCACATAGACCATATCGCCATCAATTTTATAGACGCGCGCTTTGAGGCGCTCGGCAACTTCTGAATCAACATCTGTCCAAGTCCCCGTGGATGATTCGGCAGCTACGGCAGCCGCGGCTTCGTCCATTGGTACATCGTCACGCGGCGTGACTTTGAATGCGCATAGAAGTTCTTCCTCACCAGGGGTATATCCTAAGCGAAGGTATTCGTCGGCATATGAGATAGCGCCTTTTTTTGACATAGTGATCCTCCAAAGTATATAAAAATAAGGGTGGTGTAAATAGAGTAAATTGGTATAAATTTCACAAACGGGTTTAGAAAAATTTTTAGTAATCGATGGCGCTGATTAACATCAACTTATCCAGATTGTGGACAGATTCGATATACCGAATTGTGCCCGATTTTCCACGGATGACCATCGAGTAGGTGCGGGCGCGCCCACTTTCGTATTTGACTCCTTCCATTAGGTGGCCAGGGCTGGTGATGCCGGTAGCAGCAAAGAAAACATCGTCGCTATTGACCATATCATCCACTGTCAGGATGCGTTTTGTATCTAACCCGGCTTCCGCAACGGCGGTGCGTTCTTCTTCGGATTGTGGCGCCAGCCGTCCGAGTATTTGCCCCCCCAGGGCTTTGAGCGCGCAAGCCGTGATGACGCCTTCGGGGGTGCCGCCAATATTAATCATCAGATCAATGCTGCTCATACCGGGGCAAGCGGCCATTAACGAACCAGCAACATCGCCATCGTGGTGCAGCGCAACGCGTGCGCCAACTTCGCCAATTTCTGCAATGATTTTGTCGTGTCGCGGGCGTTCCAGTACAAAAACGGTCAGGTCGCGCACATCTTTGCCGAGGGCTTTAGCTACATTGCGCAGGTTATCGCCCACAGGTGCATCGAGATCAATTGCATCGCGGGCATCCGGGCCAACGGCTATTTTTTCCATATAGAAACCGGGGCCTGGATTCCACATGGAGCCTTTGGGCGAGGCTGCGATGACTGCGATGGCATTCGGTTTGCCTTGCGCTAACAAGGTAGTGCCTTCAACGGGGTCAACAGCCACATCCATTTCCGGGCCGGTGCCATTGCCGATGCGTTCGCCGTTATACAGCATGGGGGCTTCGTCTTTTTCGCCTTCACCGATAACGATAACCCCGTTCATGTTGATGGTATCCAGCATGAGCCGCATAGCATCTACGGCAGCGCCATCACCGGCTTCTTTTTTGCCGCGTCCCATCCAGCGGGCGGCAGCCAATGCCGCGGCTTCTGTGACACGTACAAGCTCCATACCCAGATTGCGTTCGGGCTGTTCAGTCATGTTTCCTCCTGGGATTGGGAGCCAGTAGACAAGGTGATACAAATATTGTGGGTACCCTGTCTAATGGCTGGTTGGTTGCTGGCTAAGAGCGTTTACTGTGGTCTACGCCTTTGAGAATTTTCAAATTGAGTACAATGAAACGGAAAAACTGGATCAATTTATTATTCATCATGGCGCGTTCTTTTTTCGTGATTTCCATGGGTTACTCCTTGGGATCGGGATATGGTTAGTCATTGGCTGTCACCCCGGAGCGGGGCTGCGGGACTCCTGTTGGGGGGG
>JABGRQ010000193.1:0-1510 GCA_018648225.1 Chloroflexota bacterium | reverse complement strand
CCTCGGGGCTGATTCGCCTTTAAAAAATCCTATTCAGGAATCATCTTCCAGCCGATGCGGCCTTGTAGTTTGTGCATGAAGGTGGTGTGCACCATGCGCTTCATCCAGGCTCCAGCGAGGCCCATTTCCATGTGGGTGACGAACATATCGCGGCCCTGCTCGTTGGGGTAGCGCCGGAAGTCAGGCACAACGGGGTAAACGATGATGGCTGCGGCTGAACCATCCCAGAGCGAATCGCCCATCGAGGCGATGCAGGCGGCGTACATTTCGGTCATGCGCTCGCTGTGGGTCATGCGGCCTTTTTTGATCAAATCGACAATATTAAGAGCGACGATGCGTCCAATGATGCCGGAAACCATGCCCGTGCGGGGCGGCGCGGCCGAGATGCTGGTGCCATTGGGGGTGGTGTGGGGTACTGAAATTGTCCCTGGTGGGGCAAAGGCGATGCCCGCGGCGAAGATGTTGGCGTAGTTGGGGTTCTGGTAGACAGCAGGCCAGGAGTCGGGGTCTTGGGCCATTTCGGCGTGAGGTCGCCCATATTTGGCATCTACTTTGACGAGGCCGTTGGGGGCGACCACTTTGGAAGAAACGTCGTTGCCATCTTTGTCGAGGAAGTTGAGGGGTTGCCCCAGGAATTGCGGGATGAGCATCGAGTAGTCGTAGTCGGTATCGCCGTATTCTCCGGCGAAATTTTCCCAGTGAATCTGCTTTTCATTGACTTCCAGCACGCCAGTTTGAACTTGCCAGTTGATGTCATATTCCTTGAAGACGGCCTTGATGAAGTCTTCGCTGGTGACGACCTTGCCACCCTGTTTGACGTGGATGCCGCGCACGCCAAAGTCGCCAGCGGCTTGTTCGTTCGAGAGCCACTGCAATTGGGCTTTGTCGCGCACGCCGCGCCGGAGCAAGTCTTTGTGAATGTTGGTGATATATTCAAAGGCTGCCCCCTGGCAGGTTGCGCCGGGGTGACCGGTGCCGATAACGAATTTGCGTGTCTCGCCTTTTTTCATGCGCTCGACTTCGGCGAGGTAGTTGTCGCGCGAGGTTTCGGCATGGGGGCCGGTGCAAATAGAGTTCGTGAAGCCATCGTCGGGGCCGAGGCCTTTGGTATTCTCGAAGACCAGCCGCGGGCCAGTGGCAATGAGCAGATAGTCGTAATCGACGCGCGTGGTTCCATTGCCGCCGTCACGATTTTCTACGATGACGTATTGTTCGTCGGGGTGTACTTCTGTGGCTTTGCCCAAAACAAAATTGACGTTCATTTTGTCGTAGACTTTTTTCAGGGGGAAGCGGGTTTGATCCAGCTCCATGCGTCCGACACCCACCCATACCCAGGAAGGAATGTAGTAGAAGTGTTCGAACTTGTTGATCATGGTGATTTCGTGATTTTTCCCCAGCGCATCACCCAGATACATTGCGGCGGTGTGGCCTGCAAAGCCTGCACCAATAATTGCTACTTTCGCCATAACTGCTTCTCCTTTGGCTTGATACAACGATTAATAGAATTATT
>JABGRQ010000192.1:3376-7504 GCA_018648225.1 Chloroflexota bacterium | reverse complement strand
CTATTATGTCTAAGAAAAAAGACCCCACTCAGCTCGCCGAAGCACTGGCTGCCCTGACCGACCGCACTCTGGCCGGGGAAGATATTTCTCCCGAAGAAGCCCAGGAACTCGGTGCAGCCGCTCAAACCCTTCAACGCCTGAAAGCGGCCGCCATCGCTGAACCTGATCCGGCTTTTGCCATCCGCACGCGCAATTTGGCGATGGCGGCCTTGCCGAAGGCCAAAGCGGGCATTAGTGAGCGGTTGCAAGAAGTTATCAGCCGTCTCATTGGTGATGAAGACTTTCGGCGCAATTTCTTCGCTGCGCCAGAAAACACTCTGCAACGGGCCGGTTTCCAGCTCTCACCTGCCGAAATCGCCGCCCTCAAAGAGATGGAACCCGAAAATCTCGAAGAATGGATCAGCGACCTCGACGAGCGCATTAGCAAATCAGGATTGCTATAAAAAAAATTAACGCAAGGGCGCAAAGAAACAAAGAAGAACTTTGCGACTTTGCACCCTTGCGGCCTTGCGTTATGAACTTACGCCAATCTATCCGTCCCAACGGTCTTCGCCTCATCGTCATTCCCCGGCTCGGCACGCGTACTGTCGCTGCCCGTTTTTTTGTGCGCGCCGGTAGCCGCTACGATGGCGTACAGCCCGGTTTGGCGCATTTTACCGAGCATTTGCTATTCAGGGGCCAGACCAAATTTTTTGCGGATATCGAGGCCCGCGGGGGAGAACTCAACGCCCAGACAACACGCGAATACCTGGGGTTGTTCACCGTCACGATGGGGAACGATCTGCCCCTAGCGTTGACTCTGCTCTCGGAGTTGGTATTACGGCCAGAGTTTTCGTCGGCCAATTTTCTCGCCGAGAAGTTGGTTATCGCCGGGGAAATTGAACAAGCCCGCGACCGCAGCAGCGTGCTTTACGATCATTTTCAACAACAACTTTGGGGGGCGGAGCATCCCTTTGGCAGGCCGGTACTTGGCACCCCGCGGGGACTCGCCGCGCTGGAATTACCCCACGTAGAAAAATTTTATCGCCAGCGATTTGTGGGCGGCAATGCGGTTTTGGTTATTTGCGGCGATATTGACGGTCCCCAGGCCCAATCTTTGGTCGCCGAAGCCTTTGATGAACTTCCCGCGGGGCCAGCGCAACCCCCGGAAGCCCTGCCCGAAACCCCGCGTGGATCGCGTGGTGCACAGATTTCACGCAACACCGGGCGCAATTATTTACTCGTTGGCGTGCCCACGGGGGGGCTGAAACACCCCGACCGCAGCGCGTTGAAAATTATCGAGCTGGCTCTGGGCATGGGGGCCAGCGGGCATCTATACCGGCGCTTGCGCGACGAGTTGGGATTGGTGTATTCAGTCAACGCGGTTTCATCGGTGTATGAAGATGCAGGGTATCTGGCGGTTCAGGCGGTTTGCGCCCCGGAACAGGCAACTACCGTGCAGGATGCGATTTTCGATCTGTGGGTGGAAATCATCGAGGCAGGCATTGCGCTCGATGAAATAGCCGCGGCCCAGGGGAACTACGCCGGGAAGCTGGCGCGCCGTTTTGAGACCAATCTTTCGGTGGCAGGCATCTTCGGGATTGAAGCCCTGTTACATGAAGTGGAACCCTTCGAGGCAGCCATCGCCCGCATCAACGGAGTCACGCGCGAGCGAGTCCGCCAGGCGGCGCAAGCCTATCTTCAGGAAGATCGAGCTGTGGTCGTATCATTGGGGCCATCCTGATAGAAAGTGCATCAAAAAAACTCCCGAATATTAGTGTATTCGGGAGTTTTTTGATGGGGCTATTTCTGCGTTGCGCCGAGTTGATTGAGTTGGTGATAGGGGATGTCGTCATCGGGCGGGGGAACGTAGTCGTCGCTGCCGCTCAGGTTGGGATCGCCCAGGAAGTGGCCGGAGTCATCGTCGCCATCTTTATCGCCGGGGGTTTTGCCGCCGCTCTTTGCATGGCCGCCTGCCAGCACCGGGTGAACTTTGCCGGATTCCCGATCCAGGCCGCCGATTGGGGTTTTGGGGTCGGGGTCTTCGCCACTGCTCCAGACACCTGTGTAAGGTACGGGCTGATCGCCATCCAGCGTCATGCCGCGTTTGGAAACTTCAATATCCCCGTAATCTTCCCAATAGAGCTGATACTGAGAGCCGTCTTCACATTCGACAATGATGTTGCCATCTTTCGAAACTTCGCTGTATTTGCTCACTCGCACTGCTTCGCGCTGGCAACTTTGGTTTGAGCTGCCCTCAACGTGATTGCCGTCCACCTCACCCCAATACTTGGATTTGCCTTTGCCCTTCGATCCGGATCCGTAATTGCCGACGGGTGGCCCACCGCCGTTAGTTTTGCTGCCCTGGGGCATTTTTCCCTGACCGCTGCCCGGCAAATTTTTGCCGCCACCGGGGTAGAGTGCGCCATCTTTGCCCATTCCCACGGGTAATTTTCCTTGTTGCGGCAAATTTTCGGGGCCGAGACGCTGGGGGTCAAAATCTTTACCCACTTTATCACCGGGGGTATTCTCCTTACCAACTGCTCCCGTGGTCACCGGCGTTTCCCCATCAAATCGATAAACCGGATCATTGCCATCAATTTCGCTGGCGGGAACTTGTTCAGCAGGCTGGCCGGAATCTTTGGCGGCGGCTGTCACAGCGCCGCTTTGGGTCTGGACGCGGCCTTCGCCATCCGTAGTTGTTTCCAGCATCGTATCGCTGTCGGATGAACTGCCGCCCGATGGATTACTCTGCTCACCGCCATAGCTTTTGCCAGTCAGCGGGTCCTGGGCAATCTTGGGGCTTTCTTGTGGAGTACCCGCCATTTCGGGTGGGCTGAGGGTTGCGGTTTCACTTTCGGCAATTGCCGCGGTTAGCGTGCTTTCAACGGCTTCAGCCTCAGTGAAGTTTTGGGTCTCTTCGATGCGTGTACCGGGTTCGTGGGCGGCTTCCTGGATGCTCTCAATTTCTACCGTTTCCACAACCGTGGTGGTTTCTACATTTGCCTGGGGGGAAAGTTCAAGATCGTTCATTTTGCGCTCCTTTTGGATTAAGGCTGTTCATCTGTTTAGTCGCTGTGGCGCGCAAAAAAGTAACAAAATTAAAACAAGGGTGTATGTAGCTCTACAACATACACCCTTGTTTTGGGTAGTATCCAAAAAGGCTGCTTTTTACGCGTTATCGTCCCCGTAAACAAAAAGATCGCCGATGGATTCGCGCATATAGTTGTAACGGATCGCTTCACCAAAGATATGCCCTACAGGGAGTACGGTCAGCTTTTGGGGCCGGTTTTCTTTGGGGATTGGCACGGTATCGGTGATCACAATATCGGTAATTTCAGAAACCGCGGCCAGTTTATCTAATCCGCCGCGCACGAAAACACCGTGTGTGCAGGCCAGCCAGATTTCTTCAATGCCATTTTCGATCAGATGTTTCGATAGCTCCAAGATTGTGCCGCCGGTGGAGATTTCGTCATCATAGATCAGGGCTTTTTTATGCCCGCTAAGTTGTTTGCCCACAATACCGGTAAAGGCAACTTGTGAATCTGAAATGCGCTCTTTATTCCCGGCGGCCATCGACAGCCCCAGGTTTTTGGCAAAGCGCGCGGCCGATTTGGCCGTGCCCATATCTCCGGCGATGACGATGGTATCCGAAAGGTCTTTTTGCCGGAAGTAGTGCATCAGCACCGGACGACTGCTGAGTGGGTCGGTGGGAACGGGGAAGAAGCCATGCACCTGAGGGGAGTGCAGCATCATCGTCATCACATGCGTGGCCCCGGCAGTGTGCAGCAAATCGGCAATCAGGCGCGCGGTGATCGAAATGCGCGGTGCGTCCTTCTTATCGGAGCGAGCAAAGGAAAAATAAGGAATGATGGCGTGAATTTCGCGCGCCGAAGCGCCTTTGGCAATATCGAGCATCATCAACAACTCAACCAGATGATCATTGACCGGCGGGCTGAGGGTTTGCACAATGTAGACGTTGCGCGAACGCACGCTGGCACCGAGCTGAATATATAAATTATCATTGCTAAAACGACTGACATGCGTGTCGTCCAGCGGCACGCCAACATGCCGGGCAATATCGGCGGCTAACTCCGGATGCGAGCTGCCGCTAAAAAAACGTAGTTCATTGAGGTCAATATGATTCAA
>JABGRQ010000192.1:0-3276 GCA_018648225.1 Chloroflexota bacterium | reverse complement strand
AGGAGGCTTGAACGTGGCATTACCCAATTACGCATATTTTGAAGGTAAGATCGTCCCATATGGTGAAGCAAAAATTGGTATTCTCACACACGCGTTGAATTACGGTACCGCTGCTTTTGGCGGTTTGCGCGGTTATTGGAATGAAAAAGAAGAACAGCTCTTTCTTTTCCGTCCGCGCGAGCATTTTCTACGACTGCTGAATTCGGGTAAATATCTTTGTGCAGAACTGGAGCATACCCCCGAAACGCTGACACAGGTGGCCAAAGATTTGCTGCGCGCCGAAAGTTACCGCGAAGATGTGTACCTGCGCCCCTTGCTGTACAAAGCTGACGAAATTATTGGTGTGAAATTGCACGGCCTGACCGACGAGATCAGCATGGTGTCTATTCCTTTTGGTTTGTACGTTGCCAATGATACCAACGCCCATGTGACGTTTTCATCGTGGCGGCGCGTGGATGATAATGTGATCCCTGCCCGCGGCAAAATCTCGGGGGCTTATGCCAACTCGGCGCTGATCAAAACCGATGCCGTGCGCGCCGGGTTTGATGAGGCGCTGGTATTATCGCAAGATGGTCATGTTTCAGAAGGCAGCGCCATGAATTTGTTTATGGTGCGCGATGGCGTGATCTACACCCCCCCGGTGACGGATAACGTCCTCGAAGGCATTACCCGCCGCTCGGTGATGGAACTGGCTGAAAAAGAACTCGGCCTGAAGGTGGTCGAACGCTCGATTGACCGCACGGAAGTCTATATTTGCGATGAACTTTTCTTCACCGGCACAGCAGCCCAAGTAACTGCGATCACAAAAGTGGATCATCGTCCGATTGGTTCTGGCGTGATGGGGCCAATCGCAGAAAAATTGCGCGCCGTTTTCTCTGATGTGGTGCATGGTGATTTGCCCGCCTACCGTGAGTGGCTGACTCCCGTTTACGAGAAATAACAATAAAAAAAGGGTCTCGGTAGTTTTACCGCCGAGACCCTTTTTTTGTTGCTTAGGCTAGTCCCCACACATTGGATGCCTGCTTGGGGAACAGAATTGGCACCAGGGCGCGCGCCGCGTTGTTGCGCACATAGCAATCGGCGAACAGCTTCTCGATATCCCAAAACGAGTTATAACCGAATAATACCCGCAAGAAGGTTAGATCGGGGAAGAGCGCATCGCCGTCTTCGGTTTTTTCAGGGGCGTAGCTTTCGACGGCCTTGATCTGGCCTTGCTCGAAAGTCAGCTTCACCCCATTTTTGAAGAAATTCAATTTCAGCTCGCCGCTGTGTCCCGCCAATACTGATTTTGCCAGCCGCGCTTCTAGCGCCGGAGCAATATGCAACAAAAAGTCTGGCAAATCGGCCACGCGCACATAATAGGCATAGGGATCGCGCACCCGCGGCAGCAAATCGCTGATGGCCTCGTAAATTGGATGCTCAACGCCCATCCACATGGCGAAGGCCTGAAATTCCTGTTCTTCTTTTTCAGCAGCATAGGCTTCGCCGGTGGTTTTCAGATAGCGCAGCACACTGGGGGCAATCGCCAGCCATGAAAGGCCAGCGACAAGCTCAAACTCCCGCACGGTCAGGGTTGGGCCCCATAAAAAAGGTGGGTGCATTAAATAACCCGCGGCCTCGCCCGCCTGATTCTCGATGATGCGTGTTTCAATGCGGTTGACATTTTTTTCGCTCTTTCCAAAAAGCTCATATTGCATTGTGTCTTCATTCCGCTCACAATGCAAAAGTTGCCGTTGTGCTCTGGCTGAATACAGTTCCGTGATAAATGCAATATCGCGCGCCTCAGCCGGGCGTAGGCAGTAGGCTTCTTCTTCGTCATCCTTTAATTTGGGAATATGCGGAATATACCCCACGCGCCCGCCATCCAGCGCCAGCCCCATCTCGTAGCCAAACTGGCGATAATAATATGGAATCCCGGTGATGATCTGTAATTTGTGGCCGCGCGCCGCGCTCCATTGATGGATGACATCAAATTGCTCGCGTACCAGCCCGCGGCGGCGATACTCGGGATCAGTGCCAACCAATTCGGGCCGCCCGACGCCAAATTCGATGCCCGCGTAGCTCCAGGTTTGTGGAATCAGGTTCATCGAGGAGACGATCTTTTTTGTCTGCGTATCTTCGACAATTATAAAATCAGCCGCCGATGTGGTGGGGTGCGGCTGGGTCATCAGGTCACGTACCCAGGCGCCAATGCGCTCATCGCGCTTGTCGGGGCCGTCGTCGCTGTGGACGGTGGCATTGAATTTCGCCAGCGCGTCGGTATCAGCGGGAGTGGCGCGGCGCAAAATTAGTCCGCCACCCAGGTCTTTGAGGATAGTTTGGGTCATGGAAGTCTCTTTTATATTTCGATTTGCGCCCCGTGGCGCGCCAGCGCATCCAAAGTTTGACGGATCGGCTTTTCGCTGCCGGGGGTGGATTGCAGCGCCCGAAGAATAGACGCTACGCCCTGAGGATACTCTGCCGCCCAGGCATAGCTCAACGAGCGGGTAATCACCCAAATATTGGGGGCGGGTTCATCGCCCCAACGGGTGAGCAGCCCCAAAACAGATTCGGCCATGCCGCCTTCAGCCAGGGCTTGCAGCGTATCTACCAGCGCGGCGCGCACGGCGCGATCATCTTCGGCGCTCAGCGGGTGCAAATGGGCGATGACTTCATCGGCGTGGCT
Source organism: Chloroflexota bacterium (assembly GCA_018648225.1). Classification (NCBI taxonomy): domain Bacteria; kingdom Bacillati; phylum Chloroflexota; species Chloroflexota bacterium. The sequence goes on along the minus strand of JABGRQ010000192.1, from coordinate 611 downwards.
CGCGGCCAGCGCGGGGATGAAATTTAACGCGGTCTCGCGCATGCGCGGCGACTTAGCCTTAAGCCAGTGATCCATCAGGGGCAGCAGATGCTCCGGGGCGGCCTCACCAGCCTCCCTTAAAGTTGCCCCGAGGGCGGCGCGTACATCGGGGCGCACATCCCCCGCCGGGGCACGCAACACCTGCGGGTTCACGTCTTTCCCCAACAGATAACGCCGCGCCAATGCCGACGCGCTGATAGCCCGCAACGCGGCGGTAGGATGTTCGAGCAGCGGACGCAGTTGGGCCGCGGGCAGGCGCGCCAGAGTTTCCCCGGCGGGCAAGATGAATTGTGCTAGAAGAGCGGCATCGGCCTGGTCGTTGGCGGCCACCTGGGGGATGGCGAAAATGCCCTCGAGCGCAATCTGGATGGCTTCGGGCTGACCCAGGCGCACAGCAGCCTTGATGTCATTGAGAATTTCGCGGATGGTTGTTTTTTTCATAATCAAAGGGGTTCGGTGTGAATTAGGGAGACCTGAGCGCCTGATTACCCAATCACTGATTGCCTTTCTACATAGAGTTCTTCTAATTCATTTGCGCCCAAAAAGCCCTCTGCGGCAGAGATGGCGCCAAT
>JABGRQ010000191.1 GCA_018648225.1 Chloroflexota bacterium | reverse complement strand
CCAAACCTTGAACCTGGCGCGCCACCCTCGGGAGACAGCATCCCCCTGTGCGTTCCTGAAATCCGCGGTAACGAATGGCAATATATTAGGGATTGTCTGGATACCAACTGGGTTTCATCCGTGGGGAAATATGTCACACACTTCGAGGAGAAACTGGCAACCTATGTTGGCACGCAGCACGCTGTAGCCACAAGTAATGGAACTGCCGCGCTACATGTTGCTCTGCTGGTTGCTGGGGTAGAACCTGATGATGAAGTACTGATCTCGGCCCTGACCTTTATTGCACCGGCAAATGCCGTGCGCTACGCAAGCGCCTGGCCCGTGTTTATCGATGCAGAGCCGCGTTACTGGCAGATGGATACTCAGCAAGTCGTGGATTTTCTAGAAAATGGTTGTCACTGGAAATCCGGCGCGCTTTTCAATAAACAGACCGGACGGCGCGTCAAAGCCATTATTCCAGTGCATATTCTTGGACATCCTGTGGATATCGACCCTATTTTGGAAGCAGCCCGCAAATATGATTTGACAGTTATCGAAGATGCCACCGAAAGCCTGGGAGCCAGCTATAAGGGGCGCAATGTAGGTGCGCTGGGTGATATTGCCTGCTTTAGTTTCAACGGTAACAAAATCATCACCACCGGCGGTGGTGGAATGTTGGTTACTGACCGTGATGATTTTGCAGAAAAAGCGCGTTACCTGACTACCCAGGCTAAAGACGACCCGTTGGAATATATTCATCATCAAGTGGGTTATAACTACCGTCTGACAAATATCCAGGCAGCCATGGGGGTAGCGCAGTTGGAACTGTTGGATGAGTATATAGCGATCAAGATGCGTATAGCCAAGAAATACGCACGGGCTTTCGCCGATATTGATGGTATCCACTTGATAGAACAGGCAGAATGGGCCAATAGTACTTTTTGGCTAAATACCATTTTGGTAGATGCGGCTCAATATGGTCTCGACAGCCGACAACTGATGCATAAATTGGCCCGGAATAATATTCAATCGCGCCCGCTTTGGCAACCTTTGCACCGCAGTCCAGCCTATGCGGATGCTGTTTTCTCAATGCCCTGCCCTGTTGCCGATCTATTGAACCGCGATGCGCTCAGCTTGCCAAGTTCAGTTGGCTTGCGTGCTCAAGATCAGCAGCGTGTGATTGAATTGCTCCGCGCTCAAATTTCCTGATGCCCACCCCTGGAAATATTCTCTGTCTTCCTCACAACCCGGCGGCCTTTTCGGAGATGCTGGAAATTGTCGCGGCTTTGCTGCGGGTAGGACGCTATCAACCAATATTCATTTTTGATGGTTCTGGATACGATTCCGCTGTGCAGGTTTGCGAGGAACAGGGCATCGCTTATCGCACGGTCAGAAAACCATCTACATACAACCGTTCACAACCTGACGGTGCGGTGCTTTCCCAACGCCCCAAACGACGTTCAAGCGCGTCCGCCATTTTTTCTTGGGTAAAGAAAACTTTCCTGGCACAATTTATTCTGGCATGGTTTCAATATGCTCTCATCGTGCAGCGGGTACGGCGCCTGCTCGATGGAATCAACCCCCAAGGCATCTTGCTAGTCGGTGATCGTCATATTGGAATTGAAACTGCGCTAGTGGAGCTTGCCAACCGGCGCGGCATCCCCTCGTTGCTTATTCCTTATGCCTTGTCCGATCGAGAGAGCGCTGCTGTATATCGGTTGGCAATGCCAGATTGGCGGCGCACATACGGGATGGAGAGATGGCTCAACCGCATGGTGGTACGTCTACACCCGGAGTGGAGCTTCACGCAAAATGGAGAAACTCTGCTCTGGCAACCGCCAGCCACTATGCTGGCCGCAGCTATCTGGCGGATGATGCCTGTCGATCCCTGGGTTTTAGGCGGCGGGGCGGGCTGGGCGATGGCTGTCGAGAGCCATCACAGCAAAGACAATTTTATCCTTCAAGGGATGGCTGACGAAAAAATAACCATCGTTGGTAAGCCGCGCTATGACCGCGCCGCAAAAATTTGGCAGCAACGAGTTGAAGCGCGCCAACGTCTTTGCGCCGAGTGGGGGATTGATCCTGAGAAAAAATTGTTGGTTTGTGCTGTGCCGCAATTGGGGGAACATGATCTGCTCCCCTGGGATCAACACTGGGACGAAACCGAATTTCTGTTCGGTGTATTTTCTGATTTATTACCCCACACCAATGTAGTATTGAGCTTGCATCCCAAAAGCAATTTTGCTGAATATGCTCCGCGTGCAGAGCGCTATGGCTTGGTGATTGCCCACCAGAGCTATGACCAATTAATCCCCATCAGCGATGTGTTTGTAGCTGCCTATTCTTCAACGGTGACATTGGCAATTGCTGCCCATATTCCGGTGATCGTGGTAGATTTTCACAACTTTGATTACGATATTTTTAATGATGTTAACGGTATCATTATCGTTCGCCAGCGAGAAAAATTTGTGTCAACACTCCAGCGTATTTTGAATGATCAAGCTTTTTACCAGCAACTTGTCGATGGCCAGGCGCAGGCAGCGGAGTATTGGGTACGCTTTGACGGCAAGGCCACCGAGCGCATTTTAGATTTGATCGATGGTCTGGTTACCCGCGGGGAAGAAATACGCAAATTGCCCAGGCGCCAACGGCGCAAGGCGATGCATCCCTGGTCCCAGTGAGAATAAAAAAAGGAGTGGCCTGCGGATGCAGGCCACTCCTTTTTTTATTTCGTCAGCACCCCAATGGCTGCATCAAGTATCGCGTCTATCGCCCCAAGCGCGCTTTCTTCTGTAACAGGGACGAGAATATCGGGAACTACACCCACCCCCTCGATGAGGAGTTCGCCATTCGGGGTTTCGGAGCGTCCCGTGGGGAATTGCAGGGATAACTCTGCCGGCAAGTCGTATTGGCCGCGTCCTACTTCGCCGTAGGCCCCCGCGGTGGGGAAGTGGCCGATAATGGTGGTGTTGTCGCGGTAGGTCATTGAGTTTGCGAAGCCCTCACAGGCGCTGATGCAGTAGGGGCTGACTAACACTGCCACTGGACCATCATAATACAGCGGCCCTGGTTGAATCTGCCCGGGGTAGTCTTTGTACTCAAATTCACCCAGTAATTCGTTGTAGTACGAGCGTCGCGAGATTTCAATCTCTTTATCATAAAAATAACCTGCGAACGCGCCCGCCAACCCGGAACTGCCGCCACCGTTGACGCGCATATCTAAAATGATGCCGGGAACTTCGAGATCAATCAGCGTACTGATGTAATGCTCCCACAATTGAGCCATCAGATTGTAGTCATCGGAGAAGGTGTTAATGCGGATATAGCCCAGCCCGGAGGGTTCCAGTATTTCGCCGACAATCGCCGGACTGACTGCGTCTGTAGCCAGGGATGGAATCCAGGCGAAAAGTGAGTCGTATTCAACCTCGGCTTTGAGTGTGATGTCGCGTTTACTCCCGCCGGGATTTTTTACGTTGATTGTGACTTCGTGGTTGGGGGCGACGCGCGTCAAGAAAACGAGTTGCTCGAAGCGTTTGTGGTGTTCGGTGGAGTACGGCCCGAAGAAGGGTTCTATGGCGTCAATCGCTTCGCCAATGGGCGTAGAATCCCATTGGTGAATTTCAGCGCCCACCTCCAGCCCCGCGCGTGCTGCCGGGGACTCCGGGAACACATCCACCACCAGGACGCGGCCATCACTCAATTCGGTCAAAATCATCCCAAAGCTGCCGCTGTAATTTTTATAAAATAGTTGTGAAATCATGTCGTTAAAGCCGATGCCGATATGCGCATCGGGGATTGCCAATGTGAAGGCTTTCAGCGCCCAGAAAAAATCTTCATCGTCTTGCGCGGCGGCGATTTGAGGCGCATATTCGTCGTGGAGCGCCTGCCAGTCGAGATTCTTGTCGGGTGTGAAGGGGTATTCGCGGGCGACTTTCTCGTACAGGGCATTGAAGGCCTCGGTGTAGCTCAAGTCGGTATAATCGTTGACAGCTGTATCGCCCTCAACGAGCGTGATGTTGGGCTGGGCCTGTTTATGAATGCGAAAAGGCTGTTCGTTGAGATCGATGATATTGTAGCCCGCCGGAATGAGCGCAATCGGGTCGTCATCGGTGAAGAGTTTTTCATCTGCGCCGAAAGCGGTGGGGAAGCCTTGCTCGTCGTCGGGCGCCCAGACGATCAGCGTGCCGCCCGTGATCTCGTAGTCGCGGTCGGAATCGGTAATTGTGCTGGCATACGCCGTAGACCAGCCGGTGCCGTCGCGCGGTTCAAGAAATGGCCCGCCCCAGGTATTTGACCAATAGGCCACAGCAAAAATCTGCACGCCAGGATCGCTCTCGTCATTGTTATCCACGTCGCTGGGTGTGCCCTGTGGGATGGCAGGCAGCGCCAATTCGTAGAGCAGCGTATCATCACCGATCAGTTCTACTGGCCCGATGGCCTGCCCACCGAGGGGGAACTCAAATTCGAGATCGCGGGCGATGAACCCGGCCTGGTCTTCAAGCATCACAAAGGCCTCAGAAACCGTATCGAGGAAAAACGGCGATGTGAAGGGAATTTCGCCGTGGATATGAACTGGCTCGTCGGGGTGTTCTGCGCCGGGGTGTACGGGTATGGGCGGCAACGCGGTTGGCGTTGGTATGAGCGTGGGGATTGGCGTGGGTGTGTTTGTGATGCCGGTTATGGCGCTGCACGCCAGTGTGGCTGCTGCCAGAACCAGAAGAATACCAATAAATAGGGTCTTGTTGCTCATTGAGTCCATCCTTGGGGTTGATGTATACTTGAATTACTCATCTCATTGTGGCGAGAATTCCTCAACAAAGTATGCCACATTCCCAAACACGGAGCAAGCGATGGATTTATTCGAACAGATCACCTCTCAGAAACAACTTAGCCAGAGGGTACTATTGGCAGTGCGCGCTGCTATTCGTGATATATATTATCCGGATACGCCCGCGGAAGACATCCAATGCGGCGATATGAGTTCCTTTGCGCGTGGCACAAATACAGATGCGTTTCCGGATATGGATTTGATCTTTTTCAACGCCCCCTTGGATGAGAGCCGGGGATATAAAGATTGGACGGCGATTGGAACCCGGGAGTTGGTCGGCAAAAAAGAGGGTATTACCAGCCTCGAAGAGTTGCGTCTTTATGATGCGCGCCTGACCGATGCCGTTCTGCAGGTGGGGGCTGCATTAGAGAACTGTTTTCAGCGGCCTCAAGGGATGGCCCAATTTAACTTTGTGCGTACCTGGCCCGGATACCCTGGTGTGGTCTTCAATCTCTCGTTGCCGCACCCGCAATATGGCGAACTGGCTTTCGATATCGATATTGATTATTCGAACAGCCACTATGGCGTGGAACATGCCCGCCGCTTTGCGCAGTACTTCCAGCGGGTAGTAAGTGAACTTGACGCAGGGCGTGCTGTTCAACTTGTAGAAGAGATCAAACGACTAAAAGTGCAGGCCAAAAACCTGGCCCGCGACGCCGATGGCTGGATTGACCGCGCCAAGAAACTTCCCGGTTTCGTCATCGAGGGTTTGTTCGTACAGCGCTTTCCGCCCTATACCTATGCCGAATTGATGGCCCAGATCGTTGCCCATCACTGGAATTCGGGGCGTGAACCAACAGATCGCTGGGTTGGCGATCAGCGCAATCAAATTATTGCTGCCGGGTTCTCGTTCTCTGCTTTACTGGAAAATATGGCCTGTGATAATGCCTCTCTTACCAAAGGTGCCTGGGGGATTCTTTTGGAGATTGCACAGACACAGCGCGCTTGAGTCGCTTCGGCGAAGCACTCAGGTGCTTGATTTCAATGTTGACGTTTGATACATTGGAGGCATTCTAACCATATGGAGGTAACCATGACCTACCTTGAGAAAGTTCGCGCCTCCAGCGCTGACCCCCAGGCGTTGGAGAAATTGTATCAATCGGCCCGTGCGCAGGCTCAGTTGGCCGATTTCCGCGCCGGGTTGTTGGCTTGCTATGAAGATAGCCCTGAAAACGTGCTGCTGGCGGCCTGGTATTTTCGCCTGCAGCAAAGCGCACCGGAGGCAGAATCCGCCCCAAAAAGGGCGACCAACTGGAAGCTTGCCATTTCGATGAGCATCCTCACCGGCCTGGTACTCTGGCTCATCACCACCGAAGATGGGCCGATGTTCCTCGATCATCTGCCCTATTTTGTACTCTTTTGGTCGCCGATTGCCGCTCTTTTCAGTATGGTATTTTTAGCGGGGACAGCCAAGAAGAATTACAGTCGAACTGCCGCGCTTACTGCGGCTTTATTGTTGTCAGGATTATATGTCTTTTTGATTTCCCCTGGGCTAACCGGTAAATTCCAGACGCGTTATCTGGAATTGATGGCAATTCACTTGCCGCTGCTGGCCTGGATTACGCTGGGGATCACCGTATTGGGGATGAAATCCAGCTTTGAGGATCGCTTTGCCTTTTTAATCAAATCCATTGAGACGATGATCACCGCCGGTTTGTATCTCATCTTTGGTATGGTGCTGGGCGGGATCACCTTTGGCATGTTCGCTGCCCTCAATGTGGAGATTCCCGATGCGGTGATGCGCCTGATCTTGATTGGTGGTTTCGGCCTGCTGCCCACTCTGGCAATCGCGACGATCTACGATCCCGCGTCCAGCCCTGCCGGGCAAGATTTTACTCAGGGATTGAGCAAGTTCATCGCGACTATGATGCGCATCCTGCTGCCCTTGTTGCTCGCTGTGCTGGTGGTGTATGTTTTCCTGATCCCTTTCAACTTCATGGAACCTTTCAACCAACGTGATGTGCTTATCGTCTACAATGCCCTGCTTTTCGCCATTATGGGCCTGCTGATGGGCGCAACACCGATACGACCGGATGAACTGGAGCCGAATATGCAGCGTTGGCTGCGCAACGGCATCCTGGCTGTGGCAATCTTGGGCACGCTGATCAGCATCTATGCTCTCGCGGCAATCGTCTACCGTACATTCGAGGGTGGTATGACAATCAATCGCCTGGCCGTAATCGGTTGGAATGCGATCAATATCGGCATCTTGATAACTTTGATCGTTAAGCAGTTCAAAGATGGTCAGGAGCGTTGGGTTGAGTCGCTTCAAAAAGTTTTCAGCCTTGGCACGAATTTCTACGTCATCTGGGGGGTGTTTCTGGTGGTAGCGATACCACTGCTCTTCCGGTAATTGCTGTTAAAAAAACGGACGCGGATTTCGCGGATGTACGCGGATAAAGAGCTTTAAAAAAATCCGTTAATCCGTGTTGATCCGTGTCCGTTTTTTTTCTGTGATTACCATGTATACTTGAACCATGCTCAAACTTCTCCTCGTCGAAGATAACCCCAAACTGCGTACTGCCCTGGCTGTTGGCCTCGATGCCACTCGCGCGGTGCAGACCATCCACGCCTGTGACAGTGGCGAAGATGCTCTGGCCTACTGTATTCAGACATCGGATGTTTCTGAAGACATCCGATGTCTTATTGATGTTATTCTCATGGATGTTCAACTTGCGGGCGAAATGAATGGCATTCAAAGCGCCGTTGCCATCCGGCGCGAGTTCCCCCGTTTGCCCGTGGTTTTCTATTCTATTCAAGATGACGACTCTTACTACCGCGACTTCCTCAATTCTGGTATTCTCAGTCACTATGCATATGTACGCAAATCGAATTATTTATTGCCAGAGATGATCGTT
>JABGRQ010000190.1 GCA_018648225.1 Chloroflexota bacterium | reverse complement strand
GTGTTTTGAATAGGTTTTGTTTTCTTCTCTCATTTTTACGAATAACTCATAGGTGAGCATATCAATGATAGGCGTAACAGGAACCTGAAAGGTTTGCCCTGCGCGGGAATATGCTTTGAGATCATTGGATGTATCGGGGAATTCTCTACCCTACAGGCATCAGTTTACCTGTGGGGTAGAGATTTGTTGTAAAATGAATTGTCGACTATTTGAATCGTAATTCTGTGGAGGAACCCATGAATAATCCTGAAGTAACCCAAATGGCGCTTGATATTCTACGTAAGGGCGATAACTTCCAGTGGTACGTGATCACTTTTCTTGCGTTGGTGGTTTACGTATATATGAATGAAATATCCAAGAAAAATTGGAAAGGCATCGCAGCTGGGCTGGCTTTGTATTCTGTGCACTGGTTTTACGAGATTATAAACGCTCTTATCCAGCATTTTAGCGGTCATGCCTTGTGGACTGTTCCAACCGGTACATCCTTTTTGATCTTGATCGGGGTGGGTATTGAGTTGAGCTTTATGTTCTCGATCGCAGGTCTTGTCCTGAGTAAGTTGCTCCCAGAAGACCCCAAAATGAAGATCATGGGGATCAATAACCGTCTGCTCTTTGTGATCGGGAATGCAGCTTTCTTTGGCTTTGTAGAGATATTTCTGGCAAAAACACCCACGTTTGTCTGGGTCTATCCTTGGTGGGGAGCTTTCCCGGTCTTTCTGACGGTTTACATTCCTTTCTTTCTGGCTGCTTTCTATTGCTATGACTGGAAGCCCAAAAAGCAGATCACTTTTATTGGAGCCTTCGCTGTATTGGATGTTTTGATGATGGTCGTCTTTGCGGGCATTTTGGGATGGATATAAAATGAAAAACACTTCATTCAGCAAGATCACTTCACGTTCCTGGATAGTTATGGCAGCCTTGGCGCTGACCGGACAAATCGCATGGGCCGTAGAGAACTCCTGGTTTAACACCTTTGTCTTTGATACGATCACTCCCGATCCCCGTCCCGTAGCCTGGATGGTCGCAGCCAGTGCAATTACGGCGACCCTGACCACGCTGCTAATGGGTACGCTCAGCGACCGCACTCGATCTCGCTGGGGGCGAAGGCGCCCCTATATTTTTATAGGCTATATGCTTTGGGGATTGTCAACCATTCTCTTCCCGATGGTCTCATACATCAAAGTGGTCAGCATGGCTGTGGTCATGGTTGTAGTTGCCGATTCTGTGATGACCTTTTTTGGTTCCACGGCTAACGATGCCGCTTTCAATGCCTGGACAGCAGATATCGCCACCAGCGAAAACCGTGGCAGGGTGGAAGGCGTGCTGAACATGAGTCTCTTCCTTGCTCAAATCGTTTCGATGGTTGCGGCGGGAATACTGATCGACTCCTTCGGCTACTTTATTTTCTTCTATAGTCTTGGCGGGATTGTGATGGTCGTTGGTCTTATAGCTGGCAGCCTGCTGGAAGATACTCCAACGAATGAACTCGACGATAATGTCTCCCGCCCGCCTTTCTGGCAGGAATTCACCGAGCTTTTCAAGGTTGATGTACTCAAAGAAAATCGCGACCTGTTTACCCTTTTATTGTTCATTATGGTTAGCAGCATCGGGATGCAGGTCTCGATGCCCTATCTGATCGTTTACCTTGAAAATTTCGTCGGCGTGACCAAAACGGAGTTCAGCATTATCGGTGGTGCCGTCATGCTAGGAAGTGCAGTCTTTGCGATTCCCTTTGGGCTTCTGGCTGATCGCTGGGATAAACGAACAATGATCGGTGTTGCCATTGTTATCAGCAGCCTTGGGGGAATCCTGCTTTCATTGGTCAATACCCTGCTCTTGCTGGCATTCACGGGGCTGGTTTGGCAGGCATTTGCAACTGCTTCCGGGATCGCATCGGTAGCCTGGCTGAAGGATCTTCTTCCCGAACAGAATCGGGGCAAATTCCTCGGCATCCGCATGATTTTCTGGATCGCCATTCCGATGGTGATCGGTCCCTGGCTTGGCTCGACCCTGATCCAAAATTTCGGCATTCCCACAGTGATTAATGGCGAATCTGGTTTTATTCCTGTGCCAATCATTTTTCAGGTGGGGTCCGTTATCGCCTTGCTTTCCCTGATCCCGCTGGTGTTCACACGTTGGGAGAAAAGATATGAGTAAAACAAAAGTTCTCTCAGGGTTCTGGGGCGATCGATTAAATCTCAACGCTGAAACAGCGATCTTCCATCAATGGGAGCAGCTTGAAGCATCTGGCAGCATCGAAAATTTCCGTATCGCAGCGGGTGAAGCAGATGGATTCCGCGAAGGCTGGTTCTTTGCTGACTCGGACGCTTTTAAATGGCTCGATGCTGCCGCCCGAGTCTACGCCACGCACCCGGACCCAAAGCTGGCTGCCCTTATGGATAATTTTATTGACCTGATCGGGCGTGCCCAGCAACCCGATGGATACATCTACACCTATAACCAAATCCATTTTCCGGATACTCGTTGGGCGAATTTGCAGATCGAGCATGAGTTGTATTGTCACGGTCATCTGATCGAAGCTGGCGTTTCGCACCACGAAGCAACGGGGCGTGGCACCCTGCTCAAGATCGCCGAACAAGCTGCGGACAGGATCGTAGCGGACTTCAAGGGGAAAGGGGCAGAACATACCCCTGGTCATCAGGAAATCGAAATCGCCCTGCTGCGATTATTCCAGGCAACCGGACAAAGCGATTATTTGGAAATGGCGCGTCAATTCATTGAACAGCGCGGCAGGGAAAGCGCCTTCGGTCTCTCCATCTTTCAGCAAAATTTCGCTGTAGAAAAACGGGAGAAGGAAGTGAAAAAGCGGCGGGCAGCGTATTTGGCAGCGCACCCCGAATTTACGCCTTTTCAGGTGCCTGCCGGGAACGAAGCCAAGAAGCCCTGGAATATCACTGCCCGTTGGATGTGGAATGCCTTTACTGGGAAATATTTTCAGCAACATGCTCCGGTTCGAGAGCAACTTCTTCCGGTTGGGCACTCAGTGCGCTTTGCCTATTTGGAAACGGCTATTGCCATGCTGGCACGCGCAACCGAGGATAATTCATACGCCTCTTCCCTTGAGCAATGTTGGGAACACATGGTCACCCGCAGGATGTATGTCACCGGTGGGATAGGCTCATTGCCCGCGCTCGAAGGTTTCGGCAACGATTACGAACTCGACCCCGAAATTGCCTACGCCGAAACCTGTGCCGCCTTAGGGAGCATGTTTTGGAATTGGGAGATGGCGCAGCTAACAGGTAAAGCTCAATACAGCGATCTTTTTGAGTGGCAGCTTTATAACGCGTCTGGGGTTGGCATGGGGGCAGACGGCACGCAATACCTCTACAATAATCCGCTGACCTGCCGAGGCGGTGTGACCCGCCAGCCTTGGTATGAAATTCCCTGTTGTCCGTCGAATATCTCACGCACTTGGGCTGGTCTGGGAGCCTACCTATACTCCCATGACGGGGACAATATCTGGCTGCATCAATACGTGAACAGCGAAGCTCAATTTGAGAACGTGAAACTCAAAGTGGAAACCGGATTACCTTGGCGTGGGTCTGTGCGAATTGAAGTTGATCCCCCTGAGAAACAGAAAATCAACCTGCACATCCGCGTTCCCTCCTGGACTTTGGGCCTGGTTGCTCAATTGAACGGGATGCCCATCGAAACGCCGGATACCCTCACAACCACTACCCAAACAGCTTCCGGTTATGACCCACGCAGAAGTCAATTCTGGCAACTTAAGCGTGAGTGGTCTCCCGGCGATGTGATAGAGATCGAGTTCAATATGGATATCCAGTTGCACCGTGCCCATCCGAAAGTCAAAGGGCATGATGGCAAAGCCGCGCTCTCGTTGGGTCCGTTGGTCTATTGTCTCGAAAACATCGACAATCCGGATATTGATATATTCAGCGCCCAGATTGACGCTGACACGTTTCAGAAAAGTTTTTCTACTGATTTACTGGGTGGAACGACCGTGATCGAAGCCAAATCCGTTGAAGGAACACCGCTGATTCTCATCCCCTATCACCTATGGGGTAATCGTGGGGCATCCCAGATGACAGTTTGGTTGAAGGTTTAATTTCTTGAAAGAAGGAGATATATGTGGCTGAAAAAAAGTGGTCTGTAGAAAAAGCAAAGAATTGGTATCAAAGTCAGCCCTGGTTACGCGGCTGCAACTTTATTCCCAGCACGGCGATTAATCAGCTTGAGATGTGGCAGCCAGAGACCTTCGATCTCGACACCATCGATCGTGAGCTGGGTTGGGCAGCGGATTTAGGCTTCAACGCCATGCGAGTCTACTTGCATGATCTGGTCTGGCATCAGAACCCGGAAGGATTCAAGGAAAGGATCAACCAATATCTGGCTGTGTCTGAAGGACATAGCATCAAGACGATTTTTGTGCTCTTTGATGATTGCTGGCATGATAATCCCAAATTGGGCATGCAACCAGAGCCTAGACCAGGTATCCACAATTCTGGCTGGCTCAAAGGGCCGGGAACGAAAGTTCTGAAAGACCAATCGCAATGGGAGCGGTTGGAAACCTACGTCAGGGATATTGTTGGTACTTATGGGAATGATGATCGTGTCGTTATTTGGGATCTCTACAACGAGCCAAAAAATAATTTCCTTGTCTCTCTCAAACTTCCAGCCCTGTTGCGTTTTACAATGATCGTTGGGAAGCTGATCGAACACTTTTTAGCGCCAACGCCCACAAAGCAGCTTTTACATCAAGCCTTTGGTTGGGCGCGAGATGTAAATCCCAGCCAACCGCTTACCGCGGGCCTCTATTACCTCAGACCTTTTCTGGGGGCAAAGCTGAATTCGGTCTGCCTTGAGTTGAGCGATATTATTAGCTTCCATTCCTATTTCAATTTGAAAAATACCGAAAAGATCGTCGCTGAACTGGAGAAGAATAGTCGCCCGATGATCTGTACTGAATACTTAGCCCGTCTCGAAAAGAGCACATTTGAAGCTGTCATGCCGTTTTTTAAGTCTAAAAAGATTGGAGCCATCAATTGGGGATTGGTCGCTGGCAAGACACAAACGATTTATTCGTGGGAAGATTACTACCCTAATGGCGAAGAACCGCCGCTCTGGTTCCACGATATTCTACGTTCGGATGGCACGCCGTATCGTCAGGAAGAGAAAGTTTATCTTCAGAAAATCACTCGGGACGAATAGACTAATCCTAATTGGCGCAAGAAGTCGATGCGATTAACAGGATTTCTAATATGACAGTAACTTTCAAATAACAGTCTAGTTGTCTAAATCCATCCCCTGAGGAGTTCATCATTTACAAGATTGGCGCGATAAAATTAAAGGTAATGGTTCTAAAGTAAGTGATGGCATGAATCTGCGAGGCAGCTTTATCGCCGAAGCGGTCCCATTTTATCGAGAAATTATTCCGTGTTCGATGAGATTGTTTCGTCGGAGAAGCACCCTTCTCGGAAAATCATCACTTACTCAAAAACCACCACCCGGAATTCTTCGTAACAGCAAAGGTTTCGCAGTGGGGTAGTTTTTCAACCAAATCCGGTTTTCCAATCACCATCACAGTTGTTGCCAACCCGCCAGCCAGCATGGCCGAGGGTGTCAGAACGGATACACTTACCGGACTTCAACTTGCGGTAATCCACCCGTCCGAGCGCCTGCCGGATAGCATCATCCGATATGTTTTTGTGGGAAAACTTCATCGGGAGCGATAGTGGGTTTCTGGCAAATCGCGCAAGCGCGCGGCAGCCTGCTCCGCGGTGAGATCGCGTTGAGCTTCAGCCATCATCTCGTAACCGACCATGAATTTTTTGACGCTGGCGGAACGTAGCAGCGGCGGATAAAAATGTGCGTGCAGTTGCCAATGTTGGTTTGCTTCGTTATTGAAGGGTGCGCCGTGCCAGCCCATCGAGTACGGAAAAGATGTCTCGAACAGATTGTCGTACTTGATCAACAGGCGTTTGAGAATTTCAGCCAGCGCATCGCGTTCATTTGATTCTAGATCAAAGATACGCAAGATATGAAGGCGAGGCATCAGCAGGGTTTCAAAGGGCCAGACAGCCCAATAGGGAACGACGGCCATCCAATGCTCATTCTCAACGACGATACGCTCTTCATGTTTGGCTTCTCGTTTGAGGTAATCGAGCAACAGGGGCGATCCATATTTCTCAAAATAAGCTCGCTGATGTGAGTCTTCCTTGGCGGGTTCGTTGGGCAATATATTTTGCGCCCAAATTTGCCCATGCGGATGGCGGTTGGAACTACCCATCACCGCGCCCTTGTTTTCAAAGACCTGCACCCATTCATACCGCTGACCGAGTTCGGCGGTTTGCTCCGCCCAAACATCTACCACACGGCGAATATCCTTGATGCGCATCTCAGGCAATGTGAGATCGTGACGGGGCGAAAAGCAGATCACGCGGCTTGTGCCTTGTACGCTTTGGGTTTGCAAAAGAGCGTCTGGCGTTGTTCTATCTTCAGGTGTGTCTGGCAGCAGGGCGGCGAAGTCGTTGGTGAAGACGAAGGTTTCAGCATAATCAGGATTGCGCAGGCCGCCCACCCGCTCGTTGCCGGGGCAGAGATAGCAGCCCGGTTCATATTTTGGGCGCTCATCGGGCTGTGATTTCTCAACCTGTCCCTGCCAGGGGCGTTTGGTGCGGTGCGGGGATACCAGTACCCACTCTCCAGTCAGCGGGTTATGGCGGCGGTGGGGATGTTCGGTGGGATTGAAGGTAGTCATATCAAAAATTCGCCACGAAGGACACGAAGGAAGACAAAGAAAAAACAAAATCTTCGTGTTTCGTTGTGCCTTTTGTGATTCAAAAACTCCTACTTAAATTTCGGCAAACAGTTTCCGTGGGCGGTGATTAGCTCATCTACCAAAGACCAGATTTGATCGAGGTCTAATTCTGCGGATGTATGTGGATCGAGCATGGCAGCGTGATAGATATGCTCGCGCCGCCCGGTGAGGGCTGCTTCCACGGTGAGATTCTGCACATTGATGTTGGTCTGCATGAGCGCGGCGAGATGAGGGGGCAGCGCTCCGATGCGCGTGGGCTGCACCCCGTTGTTATCCACCAAACACGGCACTTCCACGCAGCAACCCTGCGGCAAATTGTCAATCAGGCCGTTGTTTTCAACATTGCCGTAAATTACACGCGGCTGACCGGTTTCGATGCTGTGAATGATGAGCGCGCCGTATTCGCCGCTGAGTTCCAACTTGTCTAAATCACTGTAGGTGCGCGCGATAGACTGGGCCGCGGTCGGCATGATGGGGATGCCATCAACCGCCGCCAAAATTTCATCGGTTGTCAGGGTTTTACCATCCGCACGTCGTTCCTGGGCTATATCCCAGGCCTGGATTTGTACCTGACAGCGATAAAGATACTCATCAAGGGGGATGTTGAAACGCTCGATCAAATCAGGCCGATCACGCTTGATAAACCAGGGCACATATTCGCTAAAATGCTCGCTCGATTCGGTGACAAAATAGCCCAGCCGCTTGAACATCTCATAGCGCACGCGGTTATGTGCGGGTATTCGCCCCTCTGCGAGTACGCGGTGCAACGCAGGGTACAAGTCTTCGCCGTTGCGTTCCAGCTTGAGATAAAAGGCCATGTGGTTGATCCCGGCAACGAGGTAGCAAATCTCCTCGGCGGGAATCCCCAAATCCAGCGCCAACTCTCCGGCGGTGTGTGGCACACTATGGCACAGGCCAACCGTCTTTACAGAACTGGCCCGGTTCAGCGCCCAGGTGTTCATCGCCATCGGATTCACATAATTAAGATGCAGCACATCCGGGCAGAGTTCTTCCATCTCGCGGCACATCTCCAGCATCACGGGGATGGTGCGCAGCCCGCGCATAATGCCGCCAATGCCCAGGGTGTCGCCAATCGTCTGTCGCAGGCCATATTTTTTGGGGATTTCGAAATCGGTTACCGTGGCGGGTTCGTAGCCGCCGACCTGGATCATGTTGATGGCGTAATCGGCGCCATCGAGGGCGGCGCGGCGCTCGGTGGTGGTTTCAATTGTGGGGCTGGCAGCCAACCCCCGGGCCGCGGCGCGAGCCAGCACTTCGGTTTCGGCGAGCCGCCCGGCATCCACATCAAAAAGCGTGATGGTGGATTCTGCTAATTCGGGGAAGCTGAGAATATCGCCCAGTAAGTTTTTGGCAAAAACCGTGCTGCCCGCGCCAATAAAGGTGATCCTGGTCATCCTACTTGAATCCCATCCGGGGTGCGTGTGAATTTTTTGCCGGTTGCCAACTCGACGCATTTGTAGGCCCCATCGTACAGGCCAATGCTCTTGTTTTTGACGATCATCTCGCAGTACATTTCGAGCAGGTCGTTTTCGTGGGTCATCAGGTCAATGGCTTGCAGGGTTTGCGGGATGGTGCGGGTCTCAACGGTGCTGTCGCCAATCTCTGCGCCGCGGATGGCGCCCCACATTTCATGGCCGCCCACGCGGGCGTTGAAAATTTTGGGGATGGGGTAGAAGGCCAACTCGGAGGGTTTGGTAATCATCACATCCATGACGCGCATCAGGTAATTGCTGGCATAAACCGCATGGAAGGTGTT
>JABGRQ010000189.1 GCA_018648225.1 Chloroflexota bacterium | reverse complement strand
GGTGAGGATACCAGATTTTGTGTTTTATGCTTATTTTTGAGCGAACGTCGAGAAATGAGGCAAAATTGACTAAAAACGACCAAGCCTCCAGTCAATATGCCTCAACGAAAGTATACCAAAAGCAAAGAGAAAGTAAGCAAGCCTTCAAAGCGAATAGTATTGCCTGCTGATATGGAACAGTACCAAAAGCTAGTGAAGGAACCCAAGCTATTCCGAGAATGGGTTGATAAAAATACGACATGCTTTGCTGAGTTGTTCCCAGCAGAGATCGTGAATGGATATGTTCTTCACGACATGCGATCTTCAACAAAAATGCCTGAAATCGCATTGAGAAGAATAGCGATCAAAGAAAGCCAAGCAGTTTATACCATAGCGCCAAGCGGGGTGATGCCCTACATGACCAGCTACACGGACGATGTCGAAAAAGCATTGTTTCTGTTGCGGTTTGGTGTGCCTTATTGGGGTCTGACGTATGTATTCGGGAAAAATGACATGTTTTGGTTTCGGATGTTTTGTCATTTTGGGCGTTACAACATTGTCCAAACAACGGTGAAAGACCTGGAGAAACTACCTGAAGATTTACTTGCAGATGAAAAACATATTTATATCAACGGAGAAAAAGCCTACATTGCCACAACTGTTGCACAAGATTGCGTGCTTGGCGCTTCTATTTCTCTGAGTTCCGACGAAGACGGACTAACAGAGGCTTACGGTCATTTTCAGGAAGAAGCTTTGCATCTAAACCCAGAATACAAACCGAAAACGGTCAACACAGATGGCTGGTCAGCGACGAAAAAGGCTTGGCTCAATCTTTTTCCGCTCATTGTGATGATTGAATGCTTTTTGCACGCCTTTCTCAAAATAAGGAATTGCTGCAAGAAACGCTTCAAGGATATTTATCCCGAAATTGCTCAACGAGTTTGGGATGTCTACAGAGCCATTGATGCCGCGTCTTTCCTCTCTGAGATTGATGCTCTTCAGAAATGGGCAGCAGAAAAACTGCAAGATACGGGCTCGGCTTTGCAATCTGTCTTGAAACTTTGTGCCAAAGCAGACCGCTTTGTTTTGGCTTTTGAGTATCCAAACGCTCATAGAACCAGCACTATGATTGACCGCCATATGCTCCCTATGGACAGGTGGCTTTTTCATACCAAGCATTTTCATGGACATTTACTCTCCGCTGAGAAAGCAACCAGAGCCTGGGCACTCTTTCATAGTTTCTGGCTTTATTGTCCCAGAGCCAATATCCGCAAAAAATTCAAGTCCCCTGCTCACAAACTCAATGGCTTTGTTTATCACGATAATTGGCTTCACAATCTACTGATTTCTACATCCATTGCAGGCTCTAAATGACAACCACAAATTCCGGTAGAACTAGGAATTTTACTATTCGCGGCCAAATGTAGCCGTCAAACCATCGACCAGGGTTTGCCGCTCAACATCCGAAAGGCGCGCCTCAGGATGCGTGATGAGAAAAATGGGCATCGGCATTTCGCCTTTTTGAACGGTCTCGGCGGCTTCATGGGCCTCAGAATCTCCCTGTCCCCACTCGGAGACATTCAATTTCTGGCGGCCTTTTTCAACATCGCGCTGCACAAGCCAGGAAACCGGGGCGATATTGCTGTACCAGGGCCACACGGTTTCGTTGCTGTGGCAATCGGCGCAGGCCCGCTCAAAGAGGGCTTTGGTTTCGGGGCTATTCCAATTGGGTTCGGCAATCACTGGCGGGTTGGCGTGATCGCGGCCGTAGGGCACAAATTGAATTAATATGCCTAAAACGACAATCCCAGCGACCAAACCAACGGCTATTTTCTTGATGAGTTTCATACATTACTCCTGTTTTCTAATTTATCAATACGCGTTGCGTAAGGTTATATGTATTGGAATTATATCGCCGAGTGCTTTTTTAGGTGGGTTAAGGGATTACTCAGGCAGGTTAAATGGCGATTAACGATAGAACTATCCATCGCAGTGTTGATGGTAAAAGTCCCTGGCTGACGCTTTGCTAGACCCTTCGACTTCGTCTCAGGGTGACAACTAATTTTCACCGTCACTTACAAATCATGCACCATCGAGGTTTTTTGTGACCGATTTTGACGCAAGTATTAAAGTTTGCGCACCGATTGGCGCAGGGAGGCGAGGCGCGCTTCGACCAGACCAGGGAGCACGTCGAGGGCGAAGAAGATTCCAGCTCCTTCAGAGACAATCGCTGCCGAGATATTACCGTGCAGCACCGCGTCGAGGGGTTCGTAAGTGCGGCGGTATCCAGCCAGAAAGCCGCCACAGAATGCATCGCCAACACCGGTAGGATTTTCGATGCGGGCGGGATAGGCGGGGATCTCCCAGCGTTCTTTGGTTGCAGCGCTATAGAGCCACTGGCCGCGCTCGCCGCGTTTGATGACGATATTCTCGCAGCCATACGCGGCGAGGGCTTCGGCCATTTCCCACAGGTCTTTGGTATGCCCCTCGAAGAGCGCCCGCAAATCATCTTCGGCGGGGATAAAGGCCGTCAGGCCGGGCATCAGGGTGGGAACATCGTTATAAAACGTGGGATTCATATACCCCGGAGCCGGATCAATAGTAATGGTGGTAATACCTGCCTGTCGCAAAACTGTGGGCAGCAGGCTATGAGTCATGAAATCGAGTGGACAAATATGCACCCCGGATGCATCCAAATATGAATTCGGGATGTCGTTCTGACGCAGGGAAGTCGCGTTGAGATCGGTGCGGCTATCCAGCCCGTGGCTGGTATCTTTGTACCCCAGCAGCGCTTTCGGGAAGGGAATTCCCAGGCGCGCAAAGTGCGGGATGGGGTCGCCGGTGATGCGCGTGATCTTGTCTTTATAGATATAAAAATTGCGCACATCCACGTTTTCGGGCAGAATGTGTACACCACGCGTATCAAAACCGCACGCAGTGAGATCGTCGAGCCAGGCTTGAGGGAAATCTTCGCCGACGCGCGCCAATAATCCGGGCGGCGGTGTCGGCTCCCAGAGTTTTAGCCCCGCGGCGGCATAAGGCACGTCGCCGCCCAGCACATCGAGCACGGGTTCGTCTTCGTGAGTGATATAGTAATCGCGGGTGAGGGTTCCGGCGAGGATGAAGCGGGGGGTTTGAGACATTAGCGGTTGCGGGTTGCGGGTTGAAGGTTTAAAGTTTAAGGTTAGATGTTGTATTCAGTGTGATCTTCGCGGACACGGCGGACGTTCGGTTGGGCTTCGAGATACCGGATGAAACCGTAGAGTTGCCGAGATGTTTGTTCGGCCAGTGCGTAGGCAGAATCAAATTCTTCTTGTGTGATGTATTTTTGATCCAGCGCAATATAAAGTTGTGCCCGCACTTCGCCAGCGGAGGCTTTGGCATGTCCAAGATACTTGATAAACAAAGCCTGAGTAGGGCTTTCGAAACCTTCGGCGATATTGCTCATTACAGAAATAGATGCACGTTGAATCTGGTCTTTGAGACCAAAATCGCGTGAGAATTGCGATTGCCTGGTGAAATTGTAAACCATATTGGTCAGCTCGCGCGCAGTTTGCCAGGCTTTGATTTCTTCAAATCGCATTATTGCCGACATGTTCCCTCTGTGTTGAAAGTTGAAGGTTGAATGTTAAAGGTTTTCTTTGTACACAAATTTTCAACCTTCAACCTGTAACTTTTAACTGAGTATTTTTAATTCCGGCCCTTTCTGCGTGAGCAACTCCGCCGTGCTACAACCAAGTATCTTCCGCGCCGCGGCAATGCCCGTAGCCGTCGCACCCGAAACGCCGTGGCTGAGCGTACTGGCGCCGACCATCAGCAGGCCGTCAATTTCCGTCTGGATGGGGAACGCGCCCGGCCCAACCTGCGTGATGCTCTTGCTGATGCCGTATAAATTGCCGCGCGTGGCGTTGAGATAATGCACATTCGTCAACGGGGTGCCTAAATCCCAAAACTTGATGTGCTTGCTGATGCCCGGCACGCGCCGCTCCAGCGCCTGGAACATCTTCCATGAAAGCTCTTCCTTCATGGCCTGATAATCGCCGGGACGCGCCCCGTATTGGCTGCCCGCCCATTTTTCAAAAGCATCATAGCCCACAAAGGTAAACGCCTCACAAGTGTGATGCCCCGCTGTGGGGCCGCTGGTGTGCATTTTGGAGGGGTCTTTGAGCGTAGTCACGGTCATAAACGTCGCCGGGGGCGTGTCAGCGCGCAGGGCGTGGTCGCTCAGGCCGAGCTTGTAGAGCGCGTCCACATCGGCGTGATCGTAAAACCAGTAATTGCCCGAATCCAGCCCGGCGGCGGCCAGATCCATATCGGTGGCGAAGAACAGGCTCAGGGCCGAGGTCGAATAGTCCACGCGGTCGAGCTTGCGCCGCAGCCGTTTGCTGAGATGCTCGCGCCCCACCATTTTGCCGAGCGTCACTTCGGGGTCGGCGTTGCTGATGACGTATTTTGCGGAAATTTGCGTCCCGTCGCTGAGTTCTACCCCGGTGGCTACCCCGTTTTCGAGCAGGATGCGCCGCACCGACGTTTGCAGTTGAATCTGCCCCCCGGCGCGCCCCAACGCCCGGACGAAGGCGCGCGGGATGACAAAGGCGCCCCCCTTGGGATAGTAGCCCCCCTCGAGGTAATGATGCGTGATCCCCGCATGGATAAACACCGAAACCTGCGAGGGCGGCATACCATGATCGCCCGCCTGCGCCGCCAAAATCCCCTTCAAAACCGGATCAGAAATAAATGCGTCAATCAAATCACCCCCGGAGCGGCGCGCCCACTTGATGACGGAACCCACCCCCGCCGCCGCGCCGAGAACATCCCCCGGCCTTTTGACGCGCCCCATTTGACCGAGATTCTCCATCAGGCCGATCAGCGTGTCGAAATAGCCGTCAATTCCCGCGGCTTCGTGCGGAAAACGCGCCTTGAGCCGATTGATCAAATTCTCGCGCCCTTTGGGAAAATCGAAACGCTCGTCGCCAATAAAAACGTGATCGTATCCATCGGGGTTGAGTTCGCAAAATTCCAGATCTGCCGAGACGCCCAGCCCCTCGTAGGTGCGGCGCAGCGATCCGCCCGATTCCAGGCCGCCGATATAATGCACGCCGGGGCTGAAGCGGTAGCCGTTGAGCGTGAAGGAGTGCGTCCAGCCGCCGGGGACATCGTGCTGCTCGCAGACCAATACTTTTTTGCCCGCCTGTGCCAGCGGAACCGCCGCCGCAAGCCCGCCCGCGCCAGAGCCGATGATGATGACGTCATAATCCATGAGAACTCCTGTTGAAAGTTGAATGTTACAGGTTGAAGGCTATTCTACTACAAGGTTGAGGGTTGAAAATTGAAGGTTAAAGGTTGAATATTCAAAACGACTAACCTTCAACTTTCAGCCTTTAACTTTTAACCGTTATAATACTATCCAAGCTGACCATTACCTGCGCGAGGGGTATTATGACCGAAGAATTTCGCTACGATGTTTTTATCTCCTACAGCCACGCCGATGAAGATTGGGTGGTCAAGACGCTGCTGCCGCGCCTGGAAGCCGCCGGGCTGAAGGTGTGTATTGATTATCGCGACTTTGACGCTGGCAAGCCGAGCATCATCAATATGGAAGACGCCGTAGACCAGAGCCGTTATACGCTATTGGTGCTGACGCCCAACTGGACAGGCAGCGATTGGACAGGGTTTGAATCGGTATTAGTGCAAACCGATGACCCGCTTGGCAGACGTCAAAAAATGATCCCGTTGATGCTGGAAAAATGCGAGCTGCCCAAGCGGATTAAGACCCTGACCTACGTGGATTTCACCCGCCCCGACCGCGCCGAGATCGCCTGGACTCAACTCCTGACCGCCCTCGGCAAACCCCCCGAAGCGCCAACGCCGGATGCCCCGACGTCGCCGACATGGTTTCTGAAACATCCCTACGGCATGCCGCCCAACTTCACCGGCCGCGTGGACGAGCGCGCCGCGCTGACCCAATGGCTGGACAACGACCGCGCGCATCCACTGCGGATGCTGCGCGCCCTGGGCGGCTTCGGCAAATCGGCGCTGGCGTGGCACTGGATCACGCACGATCTCGACGCCCGCTGCTGGCCGCGTCTGGTCTGGTGGGGCTTCTACGACGAGCGCGACTTCACGACTTTTCTAGGCGAAACGCTCGAATATCTGCGTGTAGACGTCGGACGTCTATCCGTCAGCCAGCAAGTGGACGCCCTGCTGCAACTCCTGCGCCAGCCCGGAACCTTGCTGATTCTGGATGGTTTCGAGCGCGCTTTGCGAGCCTATGGCAGTATGAGCGCGGCGTATCAAGACGATGATTCCCCTCTCCCTATGGGAGCGGGCCAGGGTGAGGGGAAATATCAAAGCGGCCGCGACTGCATCTCCCCCCACGCCGAAGCTTTTTTGATGGGCCTGTCGGCCTGGCCGGGACTGCAGAGCAAAGTCCTGCTGACCACGCGCCTGCGCCCGCGCATTCTGGAGACGCGCTACGGCGAACGCTTGCAGGGCTGCGACGAAGATGAACTCACCCAGATGCAGCCCGCCGACGCGGTGGCTTTCTTCCGGGCGCAGGGCATTCGCGGTTCACGCGCCGAAATCGAGCGCATCTGCGCCCCCTACGGATACCATCCCCTCAGCCTGCGCCTGCTGGCCGGGATGATCGCCAATGACCTGCTGCGCCCCGGTGACATCACCATTGCGCAAGGGCTGGACATCAGCGGCGACCTGATCCAGCGCAAAACGCACGTGCTGGCAACCGCCTACGACTCATTGCCTGAAAATGAACGCCTGCTGCTCAGCCGGTTGGCCTGCTTCCGCGGCGCGGTGGAATACGCTGCGATTGCGGCGCTAGCCGATGGAAGCGGTGACGCAAACGAAACCAAGCGCGCCCTGCAGCACCTGCTGGCCCGCGGCCTGATCCACCGCTCGGGCACAACCGCCACGGATCATTCAACTTTTAACCTTCAACCTTCAACGTTTTTTGATCTCCACCCCATCGTGCGGCGCTACGCCTACGCCCACCTGGGGACGGAAGCGCGCGCCGCCACCCACGGGCAACTGGTGATCTATTTTGTGGCCGTCGAAGCCCCGCCCAAGATCGAAAAGCTGGAAGACCTGAACCCGGTCATCGAGCTTTATCACCACACCATCCGCGCTGGGCGTTATGATGATGCACGGACGCTTTTTAGAGATCGGTTAGACAAACCAACATATTTTCAGTTTGGCGCATATCAGCTACAAGTTGAGCTTCTGCGGGCATTATTCCCAGATGGCGAAGACAAATTGCCGCGATTAAAGTCTGAAGCCGAACAGGCTAGTGCGCTGAATGACTTGGCCTTAGTCTACAGCCTGAGCGGCCAGCCGCGCCGCGCCGTCCCGCTGCTTGAGATGCACAACGATATTTACGAAAAAGCAGGTCACAAGAAAAATCTCGCCATCGGCCTGGGGAACCTGGCTCAAATGGCACAACTCCCCATCGGTGCGCTGCGGGAGGCGGAGACCAACCTGCGGCGGCGCATTGATCTGTGCCGCGCAATCGAAGATGAATTCCGTGAAGCCGTCGGCCACCAGGAGTTGGGCCGCACGCTGGCCTATTGCGGCCGTTGGGATCAGGCCGGGCAGGAATTGGACACGGCGATGGCGATGTTTGAAAAGCAAAATAATGTGCAAGGGCAAGGGATAGCCGCCGCCTACCGCGCCCTGCGCGCCTTGCTGATGCTGCGTGAAAGACCCCCCTCGGCCTACGCCCACTCCCCCCGAAATCGGGGGGAGATGTCTTCGCAGGAGACAGTGGGGGGCACCATTAACTTCGCCCGCCGCGCCCTTGAACTCGCCGATGAAGATGCACGTACTGATTATCCTGTCGAACGCGACTTCATACACGCCCACTGGCTGCTGGGGGCATCTTACCGCGCCAATAATGACACTTCGACAAGCTCAGTGCAAGTTCTCGCACAGGCCGAGCGCCATCTCAGCGAGAGTCTGACCCGCTGCCGGGCGATCAATTTGGTGGAAATGGAAGCCGATATTCTGCTCGATCTGGCGCGCCTGCGTTTCGATCAGGGCAACTATGCAGAGAGCCTGCGTCTGGCGGGGGAAGCGTTAATCATCACCGAGCGCAGCGGCTACAAGCTCCAGGGAGCGGATGTGCATTTATTGCTCGCTTCGCTCGCCGTAGAAGGTTACAGGTTGCAGGTTGAAAGTGGGAAAGCGGTCAGCGACCCGGAAGCAGCACGTTATCACGCCGAGCAGGCGCGCGCTTTGGCCTATTGCGATGGGCCGCCGGATTATACGTATAAAGTAGCGTATGATGAAGCGGAAGAACTGTTAAAAAATCTGGGTTGAAGGTTACAGGTTTAAGGTTGAAGGTTCAAACCTTAAACTTTCAACTTTCAACTTTCAACCCAGCGCCAACGCTAAAAATACGTCCTCCAACGTCGCTTCGGCGGGCTGAATTTGAAGTGCCCCCGCATTTAGGGCTTTGCGCAAATCATCGGCGGTGACGTTATCGGTGGTGATAGCGCGTAAATGATCCCCGGCCAAACCGGCGCGTAAAACCCCGGGGCAGTTTTCCAGGCGCAGGATCAATTCGGGGAGGGACGACGCATCCGACGTCAAACCATCCTGACGCTCTAACGTCCCGACGCTGATCACATCCCACGCCAAACCCGGCAAATGATCGCGTTTCAGGCCGGAGGGCGAATCCATCGCCAGTAACTTCCCGGCGCTCATAATCCCCACGCGCCCGCAATATTCGGCTTCGTCCATATAATGCGTGGTCACAAAAGCCGTCACCCCCTCCTCGACAAACTCATAAATCAAATCCCAGAAATCGCGCCGGGCGGTCGGGTCTACGCCCGAGGTGGGTTCATCCAGAAAGAGCAGGCGCGGCCCATGCACAATCGCGGTTGCCAACGCCAAGCGCTGCCGCCAGCCCACCGGCAAATCGGACACGCGCTCGCGGGTCATTTCGCTCAACCCCAGGCGCGCCTGCGTATTCTCGATATGCCCGCGCTCCCGCACGCCATACACCCCGGCGTAGAATTCCAGATTCTCCCGCACGGTCAACTCATCGTACAGGGCGAACTTCTGCGACATATAGCCCACCCGCGAGCGGATCGGTTCTGGCTGCGTCAAAATATCGTAACCCAGCACCGTCGCGCTCCCCGCGCTGGGGCGCAGCAGCCCCAACAACATGCGGATGGTGGTGGTCTTGCCGGAGCCGTTTGGCCCCAAATAGCCCAGCACCTCCCCGGCGCGCACTTCAAAAGTTACGCCATCCACGGCGGTGAAATCGCCGAACTTTTTGGTCAAGTCTTGAGTCTGAATTACGGTTTCCATAAGCATCTCAAAATCTACCACGGAGCCACAGAGTACACTGAGAAAAAAGAAAAATCTCTGTGGTTATTCTTCCAGTAAAGCGATGAAGACATCCTCAAGGCCGGGATGGACTTCTTTTATGGATGAAATCTCGGCCCCGGCCTGATGCGCCGCCCCGGTGAGATTCGCCATCACCGCGCCGGATGTTCCGGCCTGTACCCGCAGGTGGAGCCTGTCGCCGAAAGTTTGCACACTCTCGATGCCATCCAGCCCCTCAGCCGCGCGCCGCAGGCGCATGAGCGGCGCCCCGCGCACTTCCAGAATCCGCCCCGCCAGACGCTCGCGCAAAACTTTGGGTTTATCTTCCACTACCAGACGCCCATCTTTCATAAAGCCAACATACGTGCAGCGCACTGCTTCATCCATATAGGGTGTACTCACCAATACCGAGACACCCCCCTCACCCTGGCCTGCGCTGCGCTCCGGACTCCCCTCTCCCACTGGGAGATGGGAAGGGGGTGAGGGCGCCACCAACTTAATAATCAACTGCCAAAAATCCTGCCGTGTCACCGGGTCTACGCCGCCGGTCGGTTCGTCGAGCAGCAGCACGCGCGGGCGGTGTATCAGCGCCGAGGCCAGTCCCAACTTCTGCTTCATCCCGCCTGAAAGTTGCCCGGCGCGGCGGTCGATGAATTCGGCCAGACCCACAAATTCGAGAATTTCCATCGCCCGGGCGTGCCACTCGCCGCGCGGGATGCCGCGCACCTCCGCAAAAAAGCGGATATTCTCCAGCACGGTCAATTCCTCATACAGCGAGAATTTCTGCGAGAGATAGCCGATCTGCTCGCGGGCGCGGTCGGGGTCTTCCAACATCGAATGACCACCGACTGAGATTGCACCGCACTCCGGGCGCATGGCGCCACACAACAGGCGCATGGTGGTCGTCTTGCCTGCCCCATCCGGGCCAACCAGTCCGTAAATCTCCCCGGCGCGCACTTGCAGGCTGAGATCGTTTACCGCCACCGTCTCGCCGAAGCGCTTGGTGATATTTTGTGCGTGAATGAGTATATTGTTCATAGTTGGGTTGAAAGTTGAATATTGAAGGCTGCAGGTTGGCGAATGACAAAAACCTTCAACATTCAACCTGTAACCTTCAACGTAAACCCCGATTACCTATTCACTAAAAGAAACATCCGCTGGCATACCGGGTTTGAGCTTGCCATCCGGGTCGCTGACCGAAAGCTCCACCGCAAAAACCGTGCTGCGTCGGCCCTCGGCAGTTTGCACATTGCGGGGGGTGAACTCGGCCTGATCGGCGATGCGCGTGACGGTGGCACTGAAGGTTATATCGGGGAAAGAATCGACTGTCACGGCGACCTCATCGCCCAGTGAAACTTCGCCATAGCGGTCTTCGGGCACATAAACGGTAATGCTCAAATTTTCAAGGCGCGCCAGAGTGAGCAAGGGTACGCCCGGCTGAACGACCTCGCCCGGCTCCACGGCGCGGTAGAGTACCTTGCCATCGGCTGGGGCGCTGATGGTGAATTTTTCCAACTGGGCCAGGGTAACATTTACCACAGCCTGGGCGCTCTCCACGGCGGCCTGAGCAACGGCCAACTCCTCGATGCTGGCGCCGGATTCTGCCAAAGCTAGTTGCGCCTGAGCGTTAGACAAACGCGCCTCGGCCTGTGCCAACACATCGGGGTGAGGGCCGTCGGCCATTTCTTCATAATAGCGTTCGGCATTCGCCAGCGCGGCCTGCGCGGCTTGCAAATCGGCGGCGGCCTGTTCCACATTGATCTCATCCGCGGTCCCGGTCAGATTATTGAGCAGGCGCACAGCATCGTCATACTCTTCTTGTGCCTGGGCTTTCCGGCTTAAATAGTTGGCGCGCGTCAGATCGGTTTCCGGCTTATCGGCGTAGGGTTCATAATCGTCAATCGCCTTGTCCAGTTTATCTCTGGCCAAAGCCAAATTAGCCTCCGCCTGCTCAACATCGGTGATTGGCGATGATTTTTGGTAATTATCATATTTCCGTTGCGCATCACGTACCGCATCACGGGCATTGGCGATATTTTGCAGCGCATCGGCGCGGGCCGCATCCAGATTATCGTAGAGCGCATCCAGTGCTTGCTGCGCATTGACAACTTCCATCTCGGCGGCAGCGGTGGCAGCCAGGCGTTTCTCCGGCGAATACCCTGCGGCAATGAGATTATAGTTGGCTTGCGCCTGTTTGAAGGCCGCTTCGGTTTGAGCAAGCTGCGCCGAGAGCATGTCATCATTGAAGCGCACCAGAACATCGCCAACAGTCACCTGATCGCCTTCATCGGCCAGAATTTCGACGATGCGCCCGCCAATCTCCGGGGCGATGACCACTTCCACAGCCTCCACCGTGCCTGAGGCGGTCAGGCCGGTTGTGCCTTCCCTGGCGACATAGGCAAAGTAATACACTGTGGCGGCAATGATTGCCAAAATAACAATTATGGGCATGAAACGGCTGATTTTGTTTTTCATAAGTTCCTCCATAGGGGTTGAAGGTTAAAAGTTGCAAGTTTAGGTTATAAATATCACCACGGAGACACAAAGATCACAGAGATTTTTTTTATGAGAGTTCGAGACAAACCCTTTGTGTTTTCTGACTTACTTTGTGTACTCTGTGCCTTTGTGGTGAATTTTTAGTCCAATCGTTTGCGGAAGCGCACCGCCGCCGCGGACATGAGGACGATACCAAAAATGGTCAGGGCGATAATTTCATTTTTCAGCGCAAGCACGCTGGCGCCTTTGAGCATCAGCGAGCGAATAATCACCAAATAATAGCGCAGGGGCAGTACATACGAAATCCAGCGCAGCACCAGCGGCATGGCCTCCAGCGGGAAGAAGAAGCCGGAGAGGAAGAGCGTCGGCAAGAGCAGCATCCACACCGTCAGCATGGCTTCTTGCTGAGTGTTGGCAATCGTCGAGGCCAGCAGGCCGATGCTCAGGCTGGTGATGAGAAACAGGCCGGAGAGCAGCAAAATCAACGTCAGGCTGCCGCGGATCGGCACATGAAACCACCACGAACCAATCACCAACACTTCGACGGTATTGGTCATCGCCAAAATCACATAGGGCAGCAGCTTGCCGACGACCAGTTCCCAGGGGCGAATCGGCGTGACGATGAGCTGCTCCATCGTGCCGCGCTCGCGCTCGCGCACAATTGTGGTTGCCGTCAGGATGGATGTGATCGCGAAGAGAATCATGCCGATGATGGCGGGGACCATGAAATAGGCATCGATCAGATCGGGGTTGTACCAGACCTGCGTGCGCACCTCAAGGGGGAGTGCCGTCGAGATGGGGATACCCGCCTGACTGAGACGTTCCTGTTGAATTTTGGTGCCAAATTGCCAGCCAATTTGCTGCGCGGCCGCCAGAGCGGTGGATGCCGCCGCGGGATCAGAGCCGTCGAAAATGAAGAAGATTTCGGCCTGGCCGCTGCCCTGAATGAGGGTGCTGTAGTTCGGGGGGATGATCATCCCCAGGCGCGCCTCACCCGCCTCGATTAAGTCCCGAATCTCCGCCTCGGAATCCACGTCAAAGGCAATCGCAAAATAATCCGCGGCGCGGTAGGCATCCAACAGGGCGCGCGCCGCCGGGCCGCGATCCTGATCGAAAACGGCCATCGGCAGGTTGCGCACATCGTTGGTGGCGGCGTATCCGAGCAGAAACAACTGCATAATTGGGATCAGCAGCGCCAGCATCAACGTGCGTGGGTCGCGCCAGATTTGGATAAATTCCTTGCGGATAATGGAACTCAGGCGGGAGTTGAACATAAGTACACCGTTTCAGGTTAGTCGAGCCGTTTGCGGAAGCGTAGAGAGGCGCCGCCCATCAGGATAATGCCGAAGCCGATCAGCGCCAGAATTTCGGTTTGCAATGAGGCAATGCCAACGCCTTTGACCAGCAGGGCGCGGATAATGCGCAGATAATAGGTTAGCGGGATGGCTGCCGAAATCCATTGCAGCCAGGTGGGCATCGCCTCGACCGGGAAGAGATAGCCCGAAAGCATGATCGCCGGAAGCATGGTGGCGAAAACCGTAATCATAGCCTCTTGCTGGGTGTTGGCGATGGTGGAGGCCAGCAGCCCGATGCCCAGGCTGGTGAGCAAAAACAACCCGGAAAGCGCCAGCAGCAGGCCCAAACCGCTGCGCACCGGTACACCGAACCACCACGAACCAACAAAGAGCGTCGCCAGGGTATTGAGCAGGGCGATCAGCACATAGGGCGAAATTTTGCCGATGACCAGTTCCCAGGGACGGATGGGTGTGACAATGAGCTGCTCGATGGTGCCGCGTTCACGCTCGCGTACCACCGCCGAGGCCGTCAGAATGGCGGTAATCATATACAAAATCTGGCCGATCAGACCCGGCACGAAGAAGAAGGCATCTTCCAGATCGGGGTTGTACCAGACCTGCGTGCGGATTTCGACCGGCGTTTCGATGGCATCGGCCATGCCCGCTTTTTCGAGGCGCTCTAGCTGAATAGCAGTGCTATGCTGATTGCCAATTTGCTGGGCTGCGGCGAGAGCGGTTTGGGTGGAAGTGGCGTCCGAACCATCGAAGACGAAAATGACTTCGGTTTCATCCTCCGCGTTGAGCTTCTTCCCATAATCCGGGGGGATAATCAAACCGACGCGCGCCTCGCCATCGTCAATCAACTGGCGGATGTCGGCTTCGGAAGCCACATCGAAGGCAATCAAAAAATAATCCGAGGCACGGTAGGCATCCAACAGGGCACGCGCTTCCGGGCCGCGGTCCTGATCGAAGACGGCCATCGGCAGATTGCGCACATCGTTGGTGGCAGCATACCCCAGCATAAAGAGCTGCATCACCGGAATCAGCAAGGCAATCACCAGAGTGCGAGGATCGCGCCAAATCTGGATAAATTCCTTGCGCATGAGGGAGGCCAAACGCGTGTTGAACATAGTCATGGGTTAAAAGTTACAGGTTGGCAAGTTATACAGTTTGACTACCCACCATCTGCTATAATGCCGTGCAAATAAATATCGACAAAATATTCGACATCATTTTCACGGAATTCAGGCGGGGCAGACGATCCCATGATGACATCCGTAAGATGATAGGAAATGAACAAACCCACAAAAGTGCGGATGATCATCGGAATGGGAATAGGACGCAAGTTGCTCTCGGGCGGTAGAACTTTGGCGAGAACAGTGATTTCATACGGCAATAGCTCGGCGAAAAGCTCCTGTGTGTGGATATTTTTAAACTCGACGATTTCGATGAACATCAGGTTGAGGAAGTGCGGTCGGCTCTTGAGCGCGGCCAACATTTGTTCGGCGGCACTGCGCACAAATTCTTCGACGGTTTGGCCCTGGGCCTGTTCGATGGCGGGCAGTACATCGTGGTATGGATGGTAGGCCAAAAAAACGGCCTCGAAAATATCTTCTTTGCCGGAGAAATGATTGTAAATCCCGCCGACAGCAATCCCGGCTTCTTCGGCAATCTGGCGCATGGATGTACCATGATAGCCCTGGCGCACAAACAAAGTATGTGCCGCCTGAATAATGCTCTCGCGGGTAAGCTCACCTTTGGTAATATCTTGAGTCATACATCATCCTGGTATAAAATGAACGAACGTTCGTTTTTATAATAGCAATTCTTTGGAAGCTTGTCAAGTCCCAACGTAGTCCCTATGACTCCCCGATTTGTGGATAAACGTAAGCCATAATTAGTGCACAGAAAAAAATCAGTTTCCAGGAGTTCTTTATGCCAGCAGCAGATTTCATCTCCGAGAGTGTGCTCCAAAAATTACAGAGCGTCTACGAACGCATCCAAAAGAATAATCCCATCCCCAGCGATTTATCGCCGATTGGGGTTGCTTTTAACTCATTGAGCATCAACGCAGAAGCGGGGCCTGATCTAAAGCCCGGTGAAATTCTGTTAAAGGAAAACGATATTGGTCACGCCATGTACTGGGTTGAATCGGGCGTATTGGCTATTCTTCAGGGCGATCTCGCTAATCCGCGGCTGCTGGCTTTCCGCTATGCGGGTGAAATCATCGGGGAGATGGCCTTGCTCGAAGAGTTGCCGCGTATGGCGACCGCGGTCGCCATTCATCCCGCGCGGCTCAAATCGCTTAGCCAGGAAGCATTTCAGGCGTTATTACCGCGCTTGCCCGAATTTTCGATTGAACTTATGCGTTTGCTCAGTTCACGCTTGCGCGAAATCCAGGCGCCGGAGCAGAATACCATCGATACCGGCCTGCACGATCCGCTGACCGGCGCGCTAACCCGCCAAACTTTTGATGCCCGTTTGGGTGAAGAAATCGAGCGCGCCCGCCTCTATGAGCACTCGCTGGCCCTGGTATTCATAGACCTGGATTGGTTCAAGGAAGTTAACGACCGCTTTGGGCATATCCGCGGCGATGAGTTTTTGGTGGCATTTGTCCAGCGGGTGTTATACAGCATTCGCGTCAACGATTTGCTCTTTCGCTATGGGGGAGATGAGTTCATCCTGATTTTACCGGGCATGAATAGCGTTAATGCGATCATTCTGATACAGCGCATTTTAAACCACTTCCGTTCGGAGCCAGTTTTACACGATCCGCCGCTGAAGCTTTCTTTCAGCGCGGGAATTGCCTATTTCCCAAACGACGCCGACCAACTCGAGGCGCTGATAGAAACTGCCGATCAGCGCGTTTACCAGGCCAAGAAGAATGGGCGCGGCCAGGTGGTTGGAACCCCCGCAGGAAGCGCATAGTGCGTTACAATAAAAGCTATGGATAAGATTACCCTGATTGCAACCACATCGTTCGGGCTTGAAGCAATTGTTAAGCGCGAAGTACAGGCTTTGGGCTTCGATGTGTCGAATGTGTCGAATGGAAAAATAGAATTCACAGCTACGCCCGATGAAATTCCACGCGCCAATTTATGGCTGCGCAGCGCCGACCGCGTGTTGCTAAAAATGGGCGAATTTCGGGCAGAGACCTTTGATGAGCTTTTTGAGCAAATCAAAACACTGCCCTGGGAAAACTGGATCACGCAAGATGGTCAATTTACGGTAACTGGCACGGCAGTCAAATCGAAACTGGGCAGCGTGCGCGCCTGTCAGGCCATCACCAAAAAATCTGTTGTGGAGCGGCTCAAGAAGGCTTATCGGGTGGAATGGTTCGACGAAACCGGGCCGGAATTTACGATTAAGATTTCCATGTTGAAAGACATTGCCACGCTGACCATTGACACCTCCGGTGTGGGTCTGCACAAACGCGGGTATCGCACCCTCACAGGGGAAGCTGCGCTCAAAGAGACTTTGGCAGCCGCGCTGGTGCAACTCAGTTTCTATAATAAAGAACGCCTGCTGATAGACCCCATGTGTGGCTCCGGGACGATTTTGATTGAAGCCGCCATGATCGCCCGCAATATGGCGCCCGGCCTCAACCGTAAATTTGCATCCGAGCGCTGGCCGGGGATTCCGCATGTGGCATGGGTGCGGGCGCGCAACGCGGCGCGTTCAGCGATGGATCAGGAAAGCGAATTGCAAATCTTCGGCTACGATATTGACGAAGAAGCCATCCGGGCGAGCAAGGTAAATGCCAAAAAAGCCGGAGTAGGGAAAAATATTGTCTTCGAGCAAAAAGACATCAAAGATTTATGGATTGATAAGCCCAATGGCATCCTCATCTCTAATCCACCCTATGGTGTCAAAATGGGGGCATTCCAGGAACTCAACCAGATATATATTTCATTACACAAGACTTTCAAGAAGAAAACAGGCTGGTCAATCTATATACTGACCGGCGACAAAAAATTCCCCGATTATTTCAAGCGCGCCCGACCCGACCGCGTGCGCAAGTTGTTTAATGCCAATATCGAAGTGACTTATTATCAGTATTTTGGGGAAAGGCCATCCTAAACAGCGAACGCGAAAGGCCTACGAATACGCTTGACTGCAACGCGCAGCCATGATGAAATCGTTGCGGTGCAATCCTCCAATTACGTGAGTCCACCAGGTTACAGTAACACGCCCCCACTCTGTCAACAGCGCCGGGTGGTGATCCTCTGTTTCGGCAAGTTCGCCAATCTGGTTGGTGAAGGCCAATGCCTGGGCAAAATCCCCAAACTTGAAATCTCGCGCCAACCGCTGGATTCCTTCCCGCTCCACAACTTGCCATTCTGGCAATAAACGGTGGAGTTCCTTGATCTCCCGTTCCGAAAGCGCCGGTTCCCCGCCGCGGCAAGGAACACATTTCAATTCCGCCAGCGAGCGCATAAATTTAGCCCAGTTGGGTGATCTGGCGCAAAAAGCTAAAGACGGTAACGCCCAGTTTTACGCCTTCACCGGCGCTCAAATTCAGGCCTTCGTCTTCGGCACGTTGGAGCAGTAAATGAGCCGCTCCAAGACCCGTCAGCGCCCCGATGAGCGCGCCGATGAGCAGGATTTTGGATTTTGGATTGGATTCAGGGGTTGAATTTGGAGTAGTCATTGCATTTTTTGCCCTTAGACAATTATCAAATATCTATGTAGAAAACAGGCAGCCACAAGTTTTTTCCTGATTTCCTGGCTTCTTTCTGGAAATTTAAATTAGCTATTTTTTGAAAACCGAGCGGAAAGCGCGCCAGGCGGCTGAAAAACTACCCAGTTTCAGGGAAGGTTCGGCCAGTTTGTCGGCTGCACGATGCGTGCCTTCTTCGATACGGGTGAAGAAGTATTGCACTATTAACATTTTGGGAGGCAGTATCTTCACCAAATAGCCTGTGCCATAGGCCAACCCACCCACCAGCGCCAGGGGGATTACAGCCATCAAGATCGACGGACATAGCACAAGTATCAGCGAAGCATCGGCGGGCTGACTGACATTGCCGCCGCCAGCGGCCACAATCAGCGACCAGACCGCCAGCCCAAGGATCATCAAAACGCCCAGGGAGAGTGGCAGCCAAATTTGCCACAGGCTTTCTTTGCGGTGCGTCCGTTGCGTAACAGGGTTGCGTGGGGGTTGTTGTGCTTGCATGGTAGTTGTATTTTAGCACAAATGAAACCACATCCCTCCGAGATTTTGAAAATCTCGGAGGGATTAATTAAATCAAATTGCATTTTGTTCCGAAATTGCAACCTGCTATTGACATTCGGACGCCCAACATCTAAACTGTAGCCATGCTTGCACGAATATTTTCTTGCGCTGTAATTGGTTTGGATGGCGTGGTCGTCGAAGTGGAAGTGGATGCCAGCCGTGGGATGCCGCATATCACCATCGTCGGCCTGCCCGATGCCGCCGTGCAAGAAAGCCGCGAGCGCGTCCAGGCTGCCATCAAAAACTCAGGGCTGGAATTCCCGCGCAAGCGACTTACTGTTAATCTGGCTCCGGCTTCAGTGCGCAAGGCAGGCCCAGCTTACGATCTACCGATTGCGGTGGGGGTACTGGTCGCCAGCCGCCAAATTCCAGCGCAGGCTGTTGAGAAGGCCATGATGATCGGCGAGCTCTCGCTGGATGGGAGTGTACGTCATGTGCGCGGGGTTTTACCGATGGCCGCTTTAGCACGCGCAGAAGGCTTTAAACGGATATTTGTTCCCGAGGTGGATGCACCAGAAGCCGCGCTGATCCCGGATATGGATGTGATTCCTGTTCCCTCGCTGACGGCACTGCGGGACCACTTCACAGGTGGGGTGCAGTTATCCCCGAACATGGATTCTGCCTCCGAGGGGAGCGCCAACATCATCCCCATCACCGATTTTAAAGAAGTCAAAGGGCAAGAGCAGGTCAAACGCGCCCTCGAAGTTTCCGCAGCCGGGGGGCATAATCTTCTGATGGTTGGGCCTCCGGGGTCTGGTAAAACCTTGTTGGCGCGCGCCCTGCCTGGGGTCCTGC
The DNA here is from genome assembly GCA_018648225.1 of Chloroflexota bacterium. Classification (NCBI taxonomy): domain Bacteria; kingdom Bacillati; phylum Chloroflexota; species Chloroflexota bacterium. Next base: position 465 of record JABGRQ010000189.1, on the reverse strand, counting down.
CCCACATGAGCATCGACGAAGCCCTGGATGTCACCCGCATCTACTCTATCGCCGATCAACTCCCAGCCGATGTACCGCTCATCCAACAGCGGCCATTCCGTGCACCGCATCATACCATCTCGCACGCCGGGTTGGTGGGCGGCGGCAACTGGCCCTCGCCGGGGGAAATTTCGCTGGCACACCGCGGCGTACTCTTTCTCGATGAGTTTCCCGAATTTGGTAGCCGCGTACTCGAAGTCATGCGCCAGCCCCTCGAAGATAAGCATGTCACAATCTCACGGGCGCAAGGCTCACTGACCTTCCCGGCTAATTTTCAACTGATTGCGGCCATGAATCCATGCCCGTGTGGCTACGCGGGCGATTCCATCAAAGAGTGTACCTGCTCGAACCAGGTCATCACCCGTTACCAAAAGCGCATCTCCGGGCCGATGCTCGACCGCATTGACATCCACATCGAGGTGCCGC
>JABGRQ010000188.1 GCA_018648225.1 Chloroflexota bacterium | reverse complement strand
CTCCGGCGCTGTGTTCACCTTCCAGGTCATCTTGTATCAGGATGGTGTTTTTGATGTGACCTACAATGGTTTGCCGCTGCCCTTTACCTTCGACCCGGATGCAACTCCCTCCGCCAATCCCTGGATACGCGGGGTAGTTTCCGGGATGGGAGAGCCGCTGCACACCAACGCTGCCGATTTGTTGCTCACCGCCCAAACAGGCGGCTCTCCCCTGATCGAAAACTACCAACTTGCTTTCCGGCGCTACCTGCACAACTTTATGCTGCCCTTCGCCAGAATCATGATCGGCGGCAGTATCTTGCTGTTGTTTGGGCTGCCCCTTTTGTTGCATTTCTCGATTATCAAACCCCTGGAGTCTCTGCTAGAAGGGGTGCGAAAAATGGAATCTGGCGATCTGACTGTCAAAGTACCCGTCCAGAACGAAGATGAGATTGGCTTTCTAACCCATGCGTTTAATACAATGGCTGCCAGGCAGGGGCAGCGCATGACAGGCCTTGAAGAGCGTTTCAGGCAATTCTTCGAGTACGAACCGGACTATTGCTATATGGTTTCTCCGGGAGGCAACATCCTCGATGCCAATCCCGCCGCGTTAGCGGCCTTGGAGTACGCTAAAGATGATCTGGTGGGCAAACCGTTAGATATCATCTACGCCCCTGAGTCAATATCGACCGTAGAACAGCTCTCGCAAAAGTGGCAAGAAAATGGAGAACTCATCAACGAAGAGATTATCATCCTTACCAGAAGTGGGGAGCGGCGTACCGTATTGCTCAGCGCTGGAGCCGTGAGAGATCAGGATGGGAATTTGCTGCATTCCTTATCCATACAAAGGGATATCTCTGAACGGGTGCGTGCAGAAGAAGCCCTGTTGGATTTGGCGATGATTGAAGAGCGCCGCCGAGTAGCAAGCGATCTGCATGATTCGATGACCCAGTCGCTGCATAGTCTGGTTCTATCGACAGAGACAGCCCAGCACCTTCATCGGGAAAATCAGCCTGAGAAATTGGCCGCTTCCTTAGAAATGTTGGGAGATAGCGCCCGTCAGACTCTGCAGGAAATGCGTCTGCTGCTATATGGTTTGAGTTTAACATCGGACGAGCAAGTCGATTTGTTCGAAATTTTGGAAACGCGTTTGGAATCCGTCGAGCGGCGTCTGGGAATTAAAACAGAGTTGAATATTGACAACCGGGGCGTCATTCCTAAAGACTGCGAAAGAGAACTCTTTTTTATTATCGTCGAGGCTTTAAATAATGCTCTAAGGCATGGCCGCGCCGATCATGTTTGGGTTTCCATCTCTGGCACGCCCTATCAGGTTACGGTTAAAGTGCGTGATAATGGTTGCGGTTTTTCCCCAGACCAGATCGGAAAAGGTGGCGGCATGGGAATAAAGAATATGACCGAACGTGTATCGAGCATGGGAGGCTTGTTGAAGATTGACTCGAAACCCGGGGGCGGGGCCACGATCCATGCGCAAATTAACTTAGATTGCATCCCAACTGCCGAATCGGAGGAATAGGTTCAAGTTCATGAAAACCATACGCGTATTTATCGTTGATGATCACCCACTCATGCGCAATGCGCTGGAAATGGCAATAGAAGCAGCCTTCGATATGAAAATTGCAGGTGAGGCCATCAATGGCAAAGAAGCCTTGCACTTGATTCCCCGGGTTGAGACCGATGTTGTGCTAATGGACTTGATGATGCCAGAGATGACTGGGTTGGAAGCGATTCAGGCTTTAACCAATTTATTACCGGACATTCGTATTCTTGTCCTCAGCAGTTTGGATAAAGAAGCAGACATTCTGCAAGCTGTGCAACTGGGCGCATTGGGGTTTATCACCAAAAATGCCCAGCGCGACGAATTGCTCCAGGCAATCCGAACGGTAGGTGCGGGAGAAGCCTATTTGCCGCCGAAGATCGCCGCCAAGTTGATGAATACCGTGCGGGAGTCGCACTCTGGGAAAGCCCATTCGGGTAGTGAGGCGCTAACCAGACGGCAACGAGATGTGCTTGCGCTTATCGGGCAAGGATTTACGAATCAACAAATTGCAACGACATTGCATATTGCTGATGCTACTGTGCGCGTCCATATTTCAAATATGATGGATATTCTTGGAATTGAATATCGCCGCGAACTGGTCGTCTACGCCGTCAGGCAGCATATGGAATCATAAGCTGTCTACCAACTTATGGGTGGGGGAGATGTAAGGCATTCTACGAATTAGATTTGATGGCGTTGACTAAATCTTTCCAGCCCTGTTTAACTTTATAGCCGCGCAATTTCCAGGTACCCACTATCCCATAGGGGAGGAAGAGTACCAGTAGAATATACACTATCCCGATGATAACCTGCGATGTGCCGCCAAATAACTTTTCGAGGTAAAACGACAATAGCCGGAAGGTTGCCGCGCCGAGAATAGCGCCGTTTAAAGTGCCGATTCCGCCGATCAAAATCATCAGCAATGCTGCAATCGTATAATGCGAACTGGCAATTCCCGGACGGATGATAGGGTGGAACAGGCCGTGCATTGCCCCGGCAAGCGCTGCAGTTACCGATGAAAGCGTTAGAGCAGCCAGCTTGAAATAGAAGGTATTAAAACCCAGCATGGTGGCGCGGTCTTCATTCTCACGAATGGCAATACACACGCGCCCGGTGGGCGAGTCTACGAAGCGTTTATAAATAAAATACACCACGAAAAGTATCGCCAGCCCGACGAAGTAAAAACGCAGGCGTTGCTCCACGGGATTCAAAAATTCGGGAGGGGTAACCCCCTGTAAACCAATTTCTGCACCAGCAAAATCAACCAACTCGCGCGACTGGATCACAATATAGAATACTTGGGCAATTCCCAATGTCACCAGAGCAAAGGTAATCCCTTTGACACGCGGCAGCACAATGCTGAAAATCAGCGCCATTACCACCCCAGCGACAGTTACCAAACCGATAATCGGCAGCAAACCCCAGCCAAAACTCTTCAGCATAATGCCGGTCAGGTAAGCGCCAACGCCATAAAACATGGCGTGCCCAAACGAGAGTAAGCCAGTAATCCCGAAGAGCAAATCGTAACTCAGGGCGTAAATTGCCAGAATAAAAATCTCGATCGCCAAACCCTGATAAAACTTGGATTGTCCAGATTCATTTGCTAGCATACTGCTGATCGACTGTCCGTCGACCAGGGTCAGTATAAAGGGCAGCAATATCAGGCCAACAATGCTAATCAGGATGCCGCGGTTGCTCTTGATAAATTGTGTCAGGCCACTAGGGCGGGGAGAAGTTGTCGATGTCATGGCTTACTCCTTGCGTCCAAACAGCCCATTGGGCAAGACCAATAGAATTACGACCATCAGGAGTACGGTCATCGCGGGGACAAGGGGCGGTGTGGGTTTGAAAGGTTCGTCCATAAAGGGAATATTGATGCCAATTTGGCCGTATTTGATAATGAATTGTTGCAGCAAGCCGACGATTAACGCTCCGGCGGCTGCCCCCGGGTAGCTGGTCAGGCCGCCGATGGCGAGCGCGACCAACAAGTTGATCAGCAAGCTGTCCCCGAGGGTAGTTGTCAACCCCGTAGAGGGCGCGCCGACGACTCCACCCAGGGCTGCCAGCCCAACCCCGAGGGCGAATACAATCGTGAAGATGCGTTCCACATTGATGCCCAGCGCCCGGACCATTTCGCTATCTTGCACGCCTGCTCGAACAATCATGCCCAGGCGGGTACGCTGTAATAAAATCCACACCGCAATTAGCACAATGATCCCAAGAATAGGGATGAAAAGCTCGTTGTAGGTGCGTACGCGCCCACCCAGTACAAAAATGGTAGAGCACTTGTTTTGGAATATCGCGCCGATACTTTCAGCCGGGCAGCCATCGCCGGTGCCGTTGAAAATAGAAGGGCGCGGCATGGTGAATTCTGGCGCTCCCCAGATCGTGCGTACTGCTTCAATGATGATTGAACTCACTCCCAGGGAAAGCATGAGCACATAAATATGCGTTTCATAGAGTGGTCTCACCAGAGTTGATTCGATCAATGCTCCCAAGAGTGCGCCTGTGGTTACGGCAACCAGCACAGCCAAAATAAAGAGCCAGGTTGAATCAATGGCAAGCAAGAAAGCCGAAATCGGCGTATTGAAGTAGTGAACGAGCAACCCCAGCAGAATTAACCCGCCGAAGAAAACCAAACCTTTTATGGGCAGTGAGTTCTCTTTTCCGGATGGTCCTGCTGTAGCCGGGCGGCGGTTGATTGCAAAACCGGCAACCGTAATGCCTGCTAAAATGCCGCCCAGAATGAGAGCGCCCAGCCCAATAGCGGGTGAAATCTCAATGAATTGTTCCGCTTCGGGAAGAATGAGTTGGCCCTGGCTGGCAGCAAATGCAAAATTCGTCGGGCTGATTTCGTAGGAACCGACATTCCAACTGGTGATGGGGTATTTCGGGATGGCAAACCCCAGCACGACGACTGCCAGAATCAGCCCTGCCCACGGCCAGATACTCCTGACTATTTTGGGGAGTTTAACCTTCTTCAGCAGCCAATCCCAAACAGGCAGCAAAGTAAATCCGGCTGCGATCAAAACCAATGGCGTGAACGCATCCACAACCGTATCGGGGCGTACAGCCATTGTCCAACCCACATAGGCGCCGATCATAAACAATGCGCCGTGGGCCATATTGAGCACGTTCATCAAACCGAAGATAATTGAAAATCCCGACGCGACCAGGAAAATAATAGAGCCAGTGGAAAAACCGCGCAAGATCGTGATGACTACATTTTTATAACGTTCGCCGCCTTCAGCAGCAGGGTCGACTAAGCCGCGCACTCCCAGAATAAAAATAACGCTGAGCGCGAGCAGTGTGATCCAAAGTGTACGGTTTTTTCGGAAGGATTGCAGTATTGTTGTCATAGGTATCCTTCTCCTTTAGGCGGCCTCGAGGTAGCGACGGATGGTTGCGGGGTCGTTCACCAGATCGGCCATTTTGCCCGCCTGAACCGATTGGCCTTCTTCAATGATGATGTAACCTTCGGCAAGCTGGCTGGCAACAATGAAGTTTTGCTCCACTAATAAAATGGTCGTTTCTGCCGAGAGCTGCCGGATAGCATCCATCATTTGCTCAATCAGTACTGGAGCCAGCCCTTCAGTTGGCTCATCGATCAGGAGTAATTTATTATCGGGAACCAACGCACGGGCGATCGCCAGCATTTGCTGCTGCCCGCCCGAAAGGTGATCGCCTTGTAAATGAATCAGGCGTTTGAGATCGGGGAATAAATCAAAAATAAAGCCTTCTTTTCTCGCCAGATCGCCTTTTTGACGCTCGGCGATTTTTAGGTTTTCGCCCACGCTCAGGTCGCGGAAAATGGCGCGATGTTCAGGGACGTAGCCAATTCCCAGGGCTGCGATTTCAAAACTGCGTTGCCCCTGAAGTTCCTGCCCGTCAAAAATAATTTTTCCCTGACGCGGGGGCGTTAGCCCCAAAATGGATTTGAGCGTGGTAGTTTTTCCGGCTCCATTGCGCCCAAGCAGCGCGACAATTGTCCCTTTTGGAACATGAATGCTCACGCCCTCTAAAATGTGAAATTGACCGATAAAGGTATGGATGTTGTTTACGTGGAGAAGAGAATTAGTTTCCATGTGCTGTGTCCTCTCCGCCAGTTTGCATATCGCCATAGAGTTGGCCCAGATAGGCGCTCTGTACAACTTCGTTGGCCGCGATCTCGGCGGGTGTGCCATCGGCCAAAATTTGTCCCATGTGCATTACGGTGATGGTGTCGGAAATGCTCATCACTACATTCATATTATGCTCAACCAGCATCACGGTTTTCTTGCCGGAAGTTTGAATATCCCGAATGAGCTGGATTAGTTCCGGGACTTGTTCGGCGGCCATGCCTGCTGTAGGCTCATCGAGCAGCAGCACTTCGGGGTCGGCAGCCAGAATGATGCCCAGTTCAAGCTTGCGCTGTCCGCCGTGGGGGAGGGCGCGTGCCAGGGTAGCTATATCGGATTCCAGACCTACCAGCGCGGCTACTTCGCGGGCGCGCTGTTCGTATTTGGGGAAGTGCTTGTGTGAGCGCAACATACGGAAATTGTCATGCCCCAAAGCCTGACAAGCCAGTCGGATATTTTCCAGAACGGTCAAATTAGGAAAAAGATTCGTGATCTGGAAAGATCGTCCGATTCCGAGGTGGGCGGTGCGGTGCAGCGGCTGGTGGGTGATCTCGTTGCCCTTGAAAAATACTTTCCCCGAGGTGGGAGCTAAATTACCGCTCAGTAAATTAAAAAAAGTAGTTTTTCCTGCGCCATTGGGTCCGATAATGGAGTGTGTGGTGTTGGGGCGCACCCGGATGTTGACATCATCTACCGCGATCAGCGCGCCGAATTCCTTACGCAAGTTTTGGGTTTCGAGGATGAAGTTATCTTCCATACAGACTCTCTCGGTATTTAAGAACCAATGCGTGGGGGCTTATGCCCCCACGCATTGGTTGGTGTGATTTTACTCGCCGGTCAGACTGCCGTAGGGCAGATCGCCGCAGCGGTCTGCCAGTTCTTCGGGCAGCAAACAAGGCGGTTGAGGGCGGGTGGTGGTGATATATTCGAAGTACATGGCCTCAGGATCGTCAACATTGAGCAGTTTCATGACGTACATATCCTGGATGGCGACATGATCCTCGGCACGGATAAGGATCGTACCCTTGGGGCCTTCGAATTCCATGCCTTCCCAGGTTGCGATCAACGCTTCCGCGCTGGCATCGCCGCCGGTGGCCTTCAAACCTTCAACTAGCATAATGGCCGCGTTAGCGCCATCGCCGTCGAAAAGGTCGGGATAAACTCCGTAGCGCGACTTGGTGACGTCAATCAGCCAGTCGTTGACGGGATTGTCCGGAGCTGAGTAGTGATACAGGATGGAACCAGTCGCTCCAATGGAATTGCCAAAGAAAGCAGGCAATGCCACATTATCCACGAAGGACGAAGCCATAGTCATCTCATCAACTACGCCTAAATCGACAGCCGCTTGCATGATGGCGATGAACCCGCCGCCTGCCCAGGTGGGAATCCAGGCTTCAGCACCGGAGTCCAGTAGTTGTTCCATGTAGGGCGTGAAGTCGGTGGTGTCGAAGGGAGCGAAGATGTCGTCTACAGGGAAGGTGCCGCCATAGAGCGTGCAGGCATCCCGGTAGGCAGCCGCGCCACCCCAGCCGAAGCTGTAGTCTGGAGCGATCTGTACAAAGGTGTCATATTCTTGGGTGACATATTCACACAGTGCGATGGCATCCTGGTAATTCTCGCGGCTGGTGCGGAAGGTGTATTCATTGAAGCCTACACCGGTGATGTCATTGGCCGCGGCCGGAGCCACGATCAACGGAACGCCGTTTTCGGCGGCAATCTCTTGCAGTGTAGCGGTATTGCCAGAGCTAACTGTGCCGACCAATACGTCCACGCCATCCACCTCGATGAATTCGCGTGCTACAGATGTGGTCAGATCAGGGTTCGTCTGGTCGTCGCCGAGCAGTACTTCAATTTCGCAATCACCCAGCATAAAGGTGTTGCTGCCATCTTCGGCGGTGAAAACTTCGCCTACAGAGCCAGCCGCGCCGGTGGCATATTCCATACCGAGCATGAAGCTGCGGATGATATGCGCGCCATAGATTGCCAGCGGGCCAGATGCGTCGGTGATCAAACCAACTTTGATGGGTTCGTCACAAGCAACCGCCATTTCTTCCATAGCCGGTTCTTCAGCAGCAGGAGCTTCTTCCATCATGCCTTCGTGTC
>JABGRQ010000187.1 GCA_018648225.1 Chloroflexota bacterium | reverse complement strand
TCGTCAAGAGCAGCTTGAACAGATGCGGCAAATAGCCAATAGAAACCCAGTTTAAGCTTCTGTTGACCAATGCAGAATTTTAAAATTTTAAGGCTTCAAAATGATACGCGTACTCATCATCGACGACCACGAAATTGTCCGCAAGGGTTTGCGCATGACGATCCAGGGCGAAAGTGACCTGGAGTTCGTTGGCGAGGGCGCCGATGGCAAAGAAGCCATTCATTTGGCAGAGACGACACAGCCCGATGTGATTCTGATGGATGTCAAAATGCCCGAGATGGATGGCATTCAGGCAGCGGGGGTGATCCATGCCGCGCATCCAAATATCGCCATTCTCGTACTAAGCAGTTTCGGCGATGACCCCGAATTATTTGCCGCTTTACAAGCCGGGGCCAGCGGCTACCTGCTCAAAGACATTAGCGGAGACGATTTGGTAAAATCGATCCGCGGCGCGGCGGCGGGTAAACCACAACTACACCCCAAAATCGCACGTCGTTTAATGCAACGCATGCCTGCTCCCGAAAATCCTCTGGACGCGCTAACCGCCCGTGAAACTGATGTGCTGCGCTGCCTGGCGCGCGGCATGAGCAATAAAGAAGTCGCCGATGAGTTGGTCGTCGCTGAAACTACCGTTAAGGGCTATGTCAGCACGATACTGGGCAAGCTGCACCTCAACGACCGCACCCAGGCCGCTCTCCTGGCCGTGCGCTATGGCCTGATTAAGGCCGATGATTTGCCAGACATTCCAAGATAACCTGGCGACGAGCGAGAAAACAGATGGGGGATTTTTTCATTACGCGACGGAACCCAAACTCATAACCCCTCCAAAAGTAGGTTAACAAAATCCTCCCTGCGCAGGATGCCAAAGCATGTCGCCGCGCCTATACTATAGGCACGCAACAAGGAGAACGATATGCACATCCAGGCTCAAACTACATATCCACCCGGACCCAAACTCCCCTTTCCGTGGCAACTCATCGGCAGACCATTTGCTGACCTCCCCGATACACTCTTGAATCTGGCCGCACAATATGGCGATATTGTCCATTTTATGCTGGGCAGGCAGCATATCTACCTCCTCAATCACCCCGATTTTATCCAGGAAGTGCTCATCACGCAGCAGCGCAATTTCACCAAGGGGCGCGTCCTACAGAATTCCCGCCAACTATTGGGCAACGGTCTGCTTACGGCAGAAGGCGAGGCGCATATCCAGCAGCGCCGCATGATGCAGCCCATTTTCCATCGGGAGCAAATCAGCAAATACATCCCCCATATCACTCAACTGGCCCAAGAAATGAGTCTGCGCTGGCAAGCCAATCAGCCACTTGACCTGTCTGCCGAAATGACACGCCTGACCATGAATATTATCGCCCAGGCCTTGTTCGGCACAAGCATCGACGCACAGGCTCCAGCGCTCAGCCATGCTATACAGGTATTGCTTACCCGCTTCAACCAACTCACCACACCCAATGCGGCGTTGCGCCGTGTCCGCGCTAAACGCGGCAAGCGAGAATTCCAGCAGGCACACGCCCATCTCGCGGCTTTCATCGAGACCGCGATCGCCGGACACAAAAACGGTGTCGAGCAGGCAGATATGCTTTCGAAACTCGTCCACGCTACGGATGGGCAAGGGTGTCCGCTAGAGCAACAGCAAATTCAAGATCATGTGATGACGTTTTTTCTCGCCGGACATGAGACCATTGCCAGCGCGCTGAGTTGGACATTTTACCTGCTGGCACAATATCCGCAAATCGCCGAGAAATTGAGCGCTGAACTGGACTCCGTTCTAGCGGGTTGCAGCCCCTCGGCAGAAACCTACACCCAATTGGACTACACGAAAATGGCGCTCACCGAAGGCATGCGCCTGTTCCCCCCGGCATGGATCATGGGCCGACAGGCTCAACAACCGATTACCCTGGGTGGGTATCCCATTCCCCAGGGAGCAACGGTGCTTCTCAGTCAGTGGGTTACACACCATGATCCGCGCTTCTACCCCAACCCTGATCTTTTTAAGCCCGAACGCTGGCTGCCCGCGGCACGCGCTGTGCGCCCGAAGATGGCTTACTTCCCCTTTGGGGGCGGGCAGCGCCTGTGCATTGGCGAACACTTCGCCTGGATGGTTGGCGTACTGACCATTGCTACGGTCATGCAAACCTGGCGCTTCAAACCAATCCCGGGGCGTAGAATGACCACCCAGTTTACAGTGACACTACGTTCACCGAATGGTTTTTATGTCAGTCCAGTTCCGATCAAGTTATAATCCATACTGAAGAACAATCGTATCGACACACAAAGGAGAAAGTCCATGTCCCGCAAACAACTATCTGTCCTAATTCTGATTGCCCTGGTATTTACAAGTTTGGCATGCAGTCTTTCGAGCCTCACTGGGGGGCAAGCCGAAGATACACAGGCCACCATCGATGCCGCGATTGCTGCCACCTCAACCGCCCAGGCCGAATTGGAAGCGCAAATCAACCAGACCGCGGACGAAGCCGTAGATGAGGCCATGCAAGAACTTGAAGAAGAATACTTGCTTATGACGGAAGAAGAATTCAATCAGGCCATCGATGAAGCCATCACCGAAGCCACAACAGCCACTGAACAAACCGTATATTATGTCGAAGAAGCTTCGTCGGACGGCACATTGACGCAGGAAGAAATCGAGCAAATTGAATACTACGCCTATTACGCAGACGACCTGATTTATATGACCGAAGAATTGATCTACGCTTACTATGGCCTGTATGCCGAACTGGCTTATGAGACTATTTACCTGCTGGAAGCGGTGGAAGACGATCTCTCTCAAATGGCCGCTGCGATGACCGAAATCACCAATCTGACGGTTGCAGCAGCAGAAACGCTCGCCGCCGGCATGGAAGTGCGCCAGGAAACCATCGACGGGATCATCACCGCAGCTCAGGGAACTGCGGAAAATATCCAGAATATCGCCCCCGAATGGCAATCCTGGGCCGATGCGATCCAAGGCGACCGCGCTACCCGATTACAAAGCGTTCAGGAAATTGCGGCCAATTTCATCCCCGAGGATCGTCTGGCAGCCTTAAACGAAACACTCAATTTCGCCGACGCCGTTCGTAATGCATTGGGCGATTACTCCATCTCGCAGATAGAACTTTTCGACATTGCCCAATTTGGCGCTAACGCAGTCGCCGGGTTACAAGCCCACGGCGGCCCCCAACTCCAAGATTTAGCCGGGAATATCGGCAATATCACCAATAATCTAGCGCTTGGTCAAACTCCTAATGCCCTCAACAATCTTGGCGCTTTAGAAGGCTCTATACGCAACGTCCCTAATTTCAGCGTACCCGACCGGCCCGAGTTTTCGCCCCCATCGGCGCCATCGATCCCTAGCCCGGGTGGTGGGCGCGGCGGACGCAGGCCTTAGGAAAGGGCTTCCAAATTTAAGCGAAAACACGGAAGCATTCAGCTTCCGTGTTTTCGTTTGGGCGGACGACGGGGGTCGAACCCGCAACCACCGCAGCCACAGTGCGGTGCTCTGCCATTGAGCTACATCCGCCATAGCGGGCTGTATTTTATCATACAGATTTTTCTATATCAAGGATTTTTCGAATGATTTGTGGCGCATCTGTTTGCGAAACAGTGAACTGTTCCCGCTGACTCAGGTTCTTGATCGTAACTTGTTTTTGGGCTAATTCATCGGGGCCAAGCACAACAACAATGCGCGCCCCAATGCGGTCGGCGTATTTAAATTGCTTGCCCAATTTTGCAGGTACAGGGTAGCAAACCACATTCAGACCTGCGCTGCGCAGTTCGGCAGCAACCCGATAGGATGCCAGCAGCGTATCATCGTCAAAAATCGTCATCAGCACCGCAGCCGGAGAAACTGCCAGATTGTCGGGCAAATTTCCGGTTTCTTCGAGCAGCAATGCAATAACAACATCGCCCATCGCAAACCCGGTGCCGGGCAGCGCATCGCCGCCGACTTCGGCCAGCAGGTTATCGTAGCGGCCACCCCCGGCCACGGCTCGGCGAATATCTCGTGTGGTGGCGCGACCTTCGTAAACCGTGCCGGTGTAATAATCCAGGCCGCGGATAATTTGGGGGTCAAACTGGACATATTCGCGCACCCCGAGGGCATCCACCGCATTGAAGAAACGCACTAATTCGTCCGATTCCTGCCAGAGTTGGCGATTATCTAACAGAACCAGAAGTTGGTCGAACTGCTCCGGGGATAATCCTAATTCCAGGGCATATCCGCGCCACTTCTCAGGCGCGAGCTTGTCCCGCCGATCGATCAGGCGAATCACATCGCCACGCTGATCCCCCGTAAGGGCAAGTTTCCCCAATTCGGCATCCATCAACCGGCGATTGTTCACCAGAATTGTGACTTCTTCAGAAGATAATCCAGCAGACCGGTAAAACGAAGCCATGACTGCCACCATTTCGGCATCGGCTTCGGGTGATACTTCGCCAAGCAGATCAATATTCCATTGAAAAAATTCGCGCGAACGACCTTTTTGCGGGCGTTCATACCGCCAGAAAGGGCCAAACGACCACCAACGCAAGGGGAAATTGAGTTGGCGTTGCTGCTGGGCTACCATGCGCGCCAGCGTCGGGGTGAGTTCGGGGCGCAGGGTAATCAGGTTGCCGCTGCGGTCAGGGAACACAAACGATTGCTCTTTGACGAGTTCTGCGCCCGATTTGGCGGCATAAAGGTCAATGGTTTCCAGTATCGGGCCTTCATATTCCTGGTAGCCAAACGATTCGGACACCTGGCGCATTTTGTTATAGAGCCAGGTGCGCACAGCCATTTCGCGGGGATAAAAATCGCGGGTACCTTTTACGGATGAAATAATATCGCTCATAAGCCTACTTTTTTAGTCTGAGGTGAGCCAAAAGGCGCACTGTGGGCATTCTCCGTGCAGCGGGTAGTCTATGCCCTCGTCGTGCGGGCAGCCGATAATACCTTCTGTCATCACCACTTCGGATACTCCCTGAAGCTTGAAAAATGCGCCAATTTCAGCTACGATCAGCGGATCAGAACACACATTGTCAGCAGACCAGCTTCGAGAATCCGGACGTGCATTGGGGGCGTTGACAACGCTGGCGATGATTTTCGTGCAGGATTGATCGTCTGGACCATAATAGGCCAGTGTCCCCAACGGATAATTTTCCTTTCCAGCCAGGGCGCTAAGAATTTGTTCGGGGAGTACATTCGGTAACGGCATAAACAATCTCCTGACGCATTTTAGCACCGGAGCAGGTGGAGCGTCAACGACAAAAGCGCCGACTTGACAAGAAGGTGAATAATGCCATAATACAGACACACAAATTCCTGGCAAGTATCTTGCATCGAATCCCGCAGGGATTTCTGTACTCGACTTCGTACCACGCGGATGATGCGGAGCAAAGTGGTTTTCCGATCTGGATGATAGCAAAATCCTTGCTGTCTGACATGGAGAGATGAATGTACCGTAAACAGATGCTGATTTTTATCATCGCAATACCCTTTTTCGTTGCAGCTTGCTTGGGAGGAACTGTACCGACTGAAGTGATTCCTACAGAAACACACACATCAACGCCGATTGTGGATTTGAACGCGGTAGCCGCCCAGACTTACACACCAACCAGCCTGCCAACTGAATTACCCAAACCTACAGCAACGCCCGAACTTGCAGAAACTCCGTTGCCCGCCACCGCCACGCCAGCTCTGCCGCCGACAGAAAACAGCGCGGCAGTTGCGCCCGCGGCAAATATGGCGGCTGCTATCGTTTATGAGCGTTATTTCACGGTTCAAACGGGAACTCCCGTAGGATTACCAAACTGGGTTCATGCCGAGGCAGGCTGCAACTGGTTGGGCATCGCCGGACAAATTTTTGATATCGATGGTCTCCCGGCAATCAATTTTGTCGTCGAGGCGGGCGGTACGCTGGAGGGAACACCGATTTTGGGGCTTGCCCTGACAGGCCTGGATAGCGCCTATGGCCCCGGCGGTTTCGAAATCTACCTTGCCGACCATGTGGCGGCCTCACAGCAAACCCTGTGGCTCGAAGTGAAAGATACACAGGGCAAACCAGTATCCGAGCGCATTTATCTTTCTACCTACGCAGATTGCAACCAGAATTTAACCCTGATCAACTTCATCGAAAGCGCTGAACTCCCCACACCGCCGGTATCTCATCTGTTTTATTTGCCGCTGGTTTTCAAATCAACCCCCTGACCGAAAATCCTAACAGTCAATAGGGCTTTCGCCGCATCGAAAGAAAATGTCGAAAAATGGGTGTGCTCGCGGCACAAAGTTCCCGCATACACCCATTTTTTAAATTTCCCGCTTACAATCCTATATTGCCAAAATAGCCGTATTTATTATGAAATTTGTGATAATAATCATATTCGCTTTGGCGCGCTTCGAGTATAATGCTTGAGTTCAACTCCCGTTCCATTCGCAATAAATTTTTCGCTGCTGACAAAGAAAGCACAGGTAATCATCCGGATGATCGAAAAGCAACTTTTAGAGGTATCCATCGGGCAAACGGTTCAGGTAATTAGTTTCAACGGCGGAGAAACCCTCGAAAATAAATTACGCCAGCTTGGCCTGCAGCCAGGCTATTATGTCCGCATGATACGCCGGGCTCCCTTTGGCGGCCCAGTGTTGCTTGAAATCGACGGACGTTCCATCGCAATCGGCAGGGGGATTGCCGCCAAAATCCAGGTGAAGGAAACCGAAGACGAATGCGATTCGCATTAATCGGCCAACCGAATTGCGGTAAAAGCACGCTGTTTAATCAGGTCGCGGGCTACAAGGCCGAAACAGGAAATTTTTCGGGAACCACGCTCACCTTCACCGAAAGCAAGGTGCGCGTACTCGGTGAAGTCGTCAGCCTGGTTGACTTGCCCGGAACGTATTCGCTGGCGGGTTCCAATCCGGCCGAGCGTGAGGTTATGCACTATCTGGCCTTCCATGAGATTGATGTTGTGGTCAATGTGCTGGATGCTTCGCACCTGGCTCAGGGCTTGAACCTCACCCTCGAGCTGATGGAACTCGGACGCCCCCTGGTGGTGGCTCTGAACATGATGGATGAAGCTGCACGCCTGGGGATGAAAATCGACGGCCCTCAACTCGAGCAAATTCTCGGTGTCAATGTGCTGCCCCTGATTGCCAGCAAAGGCCGCGGCGTGCGGGCCATATTCACCACGGCGATGGCCGTAGCCCGCGCCGGGGAACCTCCACAACGGATTCACTACAGTAGCGCATTTGAAAAAGCCATCGCTACGATTGCAACTCAAATCAATGGCGGGGCACAGACTTCTCCCCTCAGACCGCAATTAATGGCTATAAAATTACTGGAGGGTAATGCCGAACTGCTAAAACGCGTCGATGTTGACGCGCCAAAAACACGCACAATTGTTGAGAAAATTCAGAAAGACATCCTCACCACCCAGGGACAGCCCGCTATCTGGGCGCTGACTGCCGAGAGACATCAGCGCGCAGATGAAATCACTGCGTCTGTACTTTCGCGCGGGGAACCTCGCATCACCAGGCGCGACCATTTCGACAACGTACTCCTGCATCCGTTTTGGGGCTATATCGCCCTGGGAGTGATCCTGTGGCTCTTTTTTCAAACTGTCTACGGCGTTGGTAGTCTTATCGAGGCCCCGCTACTCGCCGCATTTGATGCCCTGGCCCTGCAAGCCGCCCGATGGGTTGGCCCGCAAACCTTCGGAGCACAACTACTCACCGGCGTAATTCAGGGAATCGCTGGTGGTGTTGCGATTGTACTGCCTTACCTGCTGCCCTTCCTGATTGGACTGGGTTTACTGGAAGATATTGGCTATCTGCCCCGGCTGGCCTTTTTGGTAGATGCGCTAATGAGCCGTATGGGATTGCACGGCAAGGCGATTGTGCCCTTCATTCTGGGCTATGGCTGCAATGTGCCCGCAGTGATGTCGACGCGGCTGCTGGAAAACCGCAGAGACCGCTTCTTGGCGGCCACAATGGCAACGCTGGTTCCTTGCGCCGCGCGGTTAGCGGTTGTCTTCGGGCTGGTGGCTTTTTATCTTGGCCCGCAAATCGCGCTGGCAATCTATATTTTTAATCTGGTTGTCATCGCTCTCACAGGACGCTTGCTCTCCAGCAGGCTCCCTGAAGGCGCCCCAGGGTTGATTATCGAAGTGCCCGTTTATCGCATGCCCACCTGGAAGACCGTTGCGCATAAATCCTGGTTTCGCATTCGTGAATTTATCGTAGAGGCCTGGCCGCTCTTGATCGTCGGCAGCGTGGCGTTGGCAATTTTTGACCGCCTCAATCTGGCGCGCTGGCTGGATATGCTGGTGCGGCCTGTCACCTGGGGCTTGGGGCTTCCCCCCGAGGTGGGCGTACCGCTCATCTTTGGCATCTTCCGCAAAGAGCTATCGCTGCTCATGCTTCGGCAGGCGCTCAACGTCACCGATTTTTCGGCGGCCTTGAATCCTGTGCAAATGATAACTTTTACGGTATTTGTGGTGTTTTATATACCATGCCTGGCAACGCTGGCTGCACTGCGCCGCGAACTTGGCCGCCGTGATATGCTCATCATCTCAGGATTGACAGTCATTATTGCTCTCGCAGCAGCGTTATTGGCCCGCGGCGCGGCGCTGTTATTCATGTAATCAAGCTTACGCAATTCAATAAAAATATTCCGACAAGGAAAAAATATCCATGTTTGATCACTTCAGCATCTTAGCACCCGTTTACGAGAAATTTATCCAGCCCAAACCCCCAGAATATCTCTGGGAATTGGCCAAGTTGCCCACATCGGGCGCACTGCTCGATGCAGGCGGCGGCACAGGGCGAGTTGCCCAGTTTATGAGCGCAAAGGCTTCCCAGGTGGTTGTCGCCGATCTGTCCTTTGATATGCTACGGCAAGCCAAGCAAAAAGATCGTTTGCTGGCTACCTGTTCGCATAGCGAAAGATTGCCCTTTGCGGATGGCTATTTTGAACGCATTATTATGATCGATGCCTTGCATCATGTTTGCGACCAGGAAGAAACCGCTCGGGAACTGTGGCGGGTACTGGCACCCGGCGGTTATCTTGTCATTGAGGAACCCGATCTGCGCACCTTTGCTGTCAAGCTAATTGCATTGGCTGAAAAACTGGCCCTCATGCGCAGTCACTTTCTCACGCCGCCCCAAATTGCGCAATTATTCAACGGCCTCAATGCCCAAACCCATATCGAACGCGATGGCTATATTGCCTGGGTTGTCGTGCAAAAACAATAATATGAACATTCTACTCTTTGCACTTTTTGGTTATGTATCGGGTTCGCTGCCTTTTGCCTTGTGGGTGACGCGAACCGTCAAGGGAGTTGATATTCGCGATGGAGGATCTGGGCATGTCACCACCACCAATACCATTCGGCAGGCTGGATGGGTGTGGGGGGTGCTGGTCTTGACGCTGGATATTGGCAAGGGGTTTATCCCGGTTTATCTGGCCGCGCGCACCGGGCTCCCCGATTGGGCAATTGCATTGACCGCGGGATTAGCCGTGGCCGGGCATTGTTGGCCGGTCTTCGCGCAGTTTCGCGGTGGTATGGGATTGGCTGTTACAGGGGGTAGTCTTTTGGCAGTATACCCCTTGGGGTTTGCTGCTGCTTTGGGGCTATTGCTCAGCCTGGTGCTTGTTATCCGTCACTCCGCCCGCGGGGCGCTATTCACCGGGCTGATGCTCGCCCCAGTGTTCTGGTTACTCAAATTCCCCAGCGTCGTCATCTGGATTGGGGCAACCACCGGACTGGTAATCGCCCTGCGCTTCTTTGAAGATTGGAATCGGCAATACCGCGAATTATGGCTAGATCGAGAATAATCCCCACTAGTTTGCTGTGCTAATATCGTCTAAGGTAGCCACTCCAAAAATATAACTGTAGTTTGCAGCGCGGGTTTCATCGGCCAGCAATTCAAAAATAGCTTTCTGTGCGGTTTCTACATCCACCCCCATGCAAAGTGAATATTCGTGAACCAGATTACTGGCAAAGAGCTTTAGCGAGCGCTCTTCTTTTCTGTTTAACGTTTTCTCGCGATTGCGCCCAAATAGATCGCGCACAATCGTCATCATTGTCGCCAGAGATGCATCGGCATAGGCCTGATCAATTTGATGCACAAAGGCATTGTGGTGCATATCCACATGTTCCCCGCGCACTGTCAATGTTTTCAGAGCTGTTGCAAATTGTTGGCGCGACGAAATGGGGCGAATACGCTCATTATCACAAATCGACAGTGGCACCCAGTATTCACTATCTTTTGTGACCACTTTTATGCACTCTTCCTTGCCATTTTTCCGGCCAAAGACAGTCATTTCAGCGATTTCTTTTATCTTGCCAACGCCGTAACGACTATGTACAACCCAATTACCAATCGTGAATCTGTCGTCGTCTGCCATTATTGAACTCCGCCAGATGTAATTATCCTTTTTTTCTGCGCTGATTTTGGCGAAGGCGTTTTTGGCGGCGTACGGCTTTTTTCCGTTGGATACGGCGCAACTCACTCTTTGATGTAAACCAACGCTTGCGGCGCACTGCACCCAGGGTGCCGCTCCGGACAACTTTCCTTCGAAATCGTTTTAATAAAGATTGTTGCGATTCATTTGATCTTAAATCTACTCGAGTCAAAACTAGCCTCCAATAACGAATTAGTGCCACACAAAAACCGGGTGGTCATTCATGGAATGATCAACGCCCGGGCATCTCAGAATTACTCTGAGGGAATTTCAAGTAAACAAGCGTGCGGAGAAGTTAATGAAACCCAATAACCAAAAACTACACCCCTCTTGGTTAATTTTCGCAAGCCCAATTTAACTACAACAATTATTCCTGGCAACAGTCTCTTTCATCGCCATTTGTGCCGATTATAACACATTCGTTTTATGCTAACCAAGCCTGAATACTGCGAATCAACGCTTTCAAGTTAAACGGCTTGGTCAGAAAATCAAGTGCGCCGGCTTCTATTAGATATTTTTCCTGATGGGGGTTTGCATCAGCGCTAATGATTACCACCGGGATGTCGCACGTACCTGCGGTTTGCTTCAATTCTTGCAACACCTTATAGCCGTGCATATCGGGCAATTGTAAATCGAGGAGAATGAGATCGGGCTGTTGCTGATCTGCCATCGACATCCCCGTTTGAGCGTCTTTGGCCCAAAGCAACTGTACCTGAGGAAAATCGGCCAACGCCTGTCGAATTAGCTCATAATTTGCAACATAATCTTCAATATACAGTATTTTGCTAGGCGGCGGACTATAGCCATTGGGTATAACTGAGCGAGCACCTGTTTCCAAAGAAATTTCGGATGGATCAAGCAATGGGAGTTCAATCCAAAATGCTGAACCTTGCCCAGGCGTACTTTCAACCCCAATTTCTCCCTCCATCAACTCCATTAAGCGCTTTGAGAGTGCCAGGCCTAACCCAGTGCCTTCAACTTCGCTGGGTTCGTCAACCAGGCGCATAAACGGCGTAAATAATTTGTCATATTTTTCCTCCGGTATGCCAACACCCGTGTCGCTTACGACAATACGAATCTTTTGTGGCGCCGGGCATTGGCTCGAAATAGTAACAGTCCCGCCCGGGCGATTGTATTTGATGGCGTTGGAGAGCAAATTTAGCAATACTTGCTTGATGCAAATGTTGTGGGTCGGCGCGCACGAAAAGCGCCTCTGGCGCGCATTCATCGAGCTTAATTTCTATCTGACTGGGCGCAGCCAATGGCGCAATCAGATAATATAGTTTCTGCAAGACTGCTCCTGCATCTACGTTTTCCAGCGAGACAGAAATTTGGCCTTCTTCAATGCGTGCAAAATCGAGCACTTCATCAATCATCCGCAGTAGATGTTCTCCCTCGCCAAGAATGTGACCGATATTTTCTTGCTGCTGTGGGGTGAGGGGTTCTTTTTGATTCATCTGAAGCAACTGCGCAAAACCAAGCACCAGACTCATGGGAGCACGCAACTCGTGTGACATACGCGATAGAAATTCATTTTTGGCGAGATTGGCGCGCTCGGCTTCATTTTTTGCGGCGCTCAACGTGTCGTAGGCCGTCTTTAGCTCGGCGGTACGCTCATCGACACGGTGTTCCAATTCATCAGCAAAAGACTTGATTTGTTCGTACATCTGGGCATTCTTCGCCGCAGTAGTTTCTAGGAATTTATTGAAACTCCATTGCAAAACCAGGACCATTGCCAAACTTGCTGCCATTACAATTCCCTCTTGCAACCAAATAGCTGTATCCAGAGGGTTTTCGCGAAACAGCAGTATGTCCGCAATCCATCCCCGGTGAGCAGAATATCCCGCGAATGCAAAGGTGAGCATGCTGGCAACAAGAATGGCAGCGCCCGCACGCTTATTGACCAAAATTGAAGCGATTACGGGCAGGGCTGTGAGGTAGATGCGCCCATCACCTGCCAATCCGCCAAGAAACAGAGCCGCCGTACCTGTAATATAGGTGAGAAATAGAAACCCCCAGGCGCGTATCAGGTAATCAAGCTGGCGAAAATATGCCAGCCCAACCAGTACTATAAATATCGCCAGATAAAAAAAGAAAGCGCCCTTTTCGGTCGTGGAGGCGTTAAAATTCCACCCCCAGGCAATAATTGCTGGCGCGAAAACAATTGCCGAGACAACCAGCAAAATATTAATCGCGTCAGCACGCCAGGTATCTATCTGGGCTATCGTACTTTGACCGTTGCGCCCAAGCTGCAAATCAGATGCTATTGAGTTCTGCCGCGCACTACTATCATTTTTATTCATCTTCACTCCCCAATTGGGCAAGTGCCATGCGCAAGCCTTCCACCACATTCAAAAAAGCACGATCCAGGTTTTCCCATTCTGTGATGGGTTTGGCATTTTTGGGCAAGGCCTGTAGGCGACTGAAGGGCGCACCATCCCAATCGGTGGGACGTAAAATTACCGGAATTACCACCGCATCACCTGCTTCATGACGGGTAATGGCGCGCTGCATTTCGACCTCATAACAATAATCCGATTCCATAAAATCCGCGCTGATGAGCAAAATAATAATCTGCGCGGAATTGATATTTTCATCAATTTCAGCGGCCCATTCTTGCCCAGGCACAATTTGGCGGTCATACCATGCGTCAATCAGTTTACGGCGGCGGAGGCTGGCTAAATGTGATTTAAGCTTCTCCCAGAGCAATTCGTCTTCATGGGCGTAGGAGATAAATAGCTCAACAGGCTGGGATTCTTCAACATCTTCGGCAATGCTGTCAGTGAACCAGGCACGGAACATCTCGCCGCGATATTGATATTTGCGCCGCGGCATTTCGATAAGATTATGGAATGTGAGCACATCAATGGCGGTTTTAACATCCAACCGCTCCATGTTCAGGGCGGCGCTGATCTCGCCGCGCGAGCGCGGTTCGCTCTGCTCAACCAGATAGCCATAAACCTTTTCCCCCTCTTCGCCCAGCGCTTCCAGCCAACTTTCGAAATCGCGGCGCCGGTCTGCAAATTCCAGCGCGGCGGCGCGCACTGCTTGCACATTGGCATTTTCCAGCCCGGCTTGCCAAAGCTGTCGCATGAGATATTGTCCCAAAAACAGGTGCCCCCCGGCCTGGCGGATGACTTCGTTGGCAACCGCTTCGGAGATAGCCCCCTGTGTGGGAACCTGAATCAACTCGCGCAGCGCGTCCGCTGAGCAGGCTGGCAATTTGATTTCTTCCTCCAGCACATTGCGCAGCGGCGATCCCCCACCTCCCGCCGCCATCCCTTTGTAGAATTGAACGCTGCCCGTCATAATCAGGCCGATATGCCCGCTCACCCCGGGGACGTTGGAGAGCAGCGAGCGCAGGTTATCTTCGAGGCTGTGCGCCCAACTTGGGCGATGAAATTTTTCAGACTCGTCAATCAGTATCGCCAGTTTTACCCCGCCGACTTCGGGCTGCACGCGGCGATAGAGTTCTTTAAAGGATTCAGCAAAACTCAGTGCGGGATTGGTTTCATCGATCGGGGGGAGCGGCTCGAGACTGCCGACGACCCCCGCCTGCCATTGCGCAAGGCGGTTGACCAAACGCTCGAAGAAATCGGCAGCCGAGGTGGGCGGATCCAGTTCAATATCCATAAAGAGCGGCACCACAATCGGCTGCTCTCCGGCGTTGAGGCGTGTTTCCAGGCGTTGCTGCACCATGCGCATCAGGCTGGTTTTGCCTACCCGCCGACC
>JABGRQ010000186.1 GCA_018648225.1 Chloroflexota bacterium | reverse complement strand
TTTTCCGCAACCAGCCAGCGGACTTCATACGGCTGAAGACTCAAGTTGAGCAAACCATCACGCGCTAAAAATACAGCCCCAGTAAGCATATCTCGCAGGGTTTGGGTCTCTACCTGCAAGAGAATATGGAGTTCATGCGTTTCAGCAGATACGTTGTGTAAACACAAAACGGCCGATTTCCGCTCCGGCGAACGCCGCCACATGGCAAAGACCGCCGCGTGGCAAAATACAATTTGCTGCTCTGCATTGGGATGAAAGGCCGGATGCGCAGTACGTTGGCGCAATAGATGCGCATATCCGCGAAATACTATCTGCCGCAAACTGTTGGAGTCGGCTAATTCGGTTTCAATCTGCCGAAGGAAGGGTTTTCGTCGGTTGATGGTGCGCGGGCGGCCACTTTGCTGAGCGCCATCTCGCCAACCGCGCGAGCCAAACAGGCTGTGAAAATAAATCCCCGGCACCCCGCGCAAGGCCAACATAATCGCTTGCGCCGCCAAAAAGCGGCGGGCAATCCACGCAATCGGCTCGACTGGCCCGGGAACGCACAGCGCATCCAGATAATTAATATTCAGTTCATAGGCGGCCTGCCCACCATCCGGGTTATTCTTATACGATACGTAGCCCCCCAAAGCTTCTACCCGCTCGGCAATCGCATTAATCGCTGCTTCAGACAAAATCCCGCGCGCCGGTGTCAGGCCAATGCCATCATGGGAGGCCAGGAAGTTAAAAAAGGTCACGCGGTCGGAGGGCAGCGTTAACGAATCGGCCCACTGCGAAAGGGATGTAGCATTCCCCGTATGAAAGGTGTGCAGTATCAGCGGTGGCAGCGAAAAATTGTAAACCATCTGCGCTTCGTCTGCGCCATTGCCAAAATACGAGATATTTTCTTTGTGGGGTACATTCGTCTCGGTGATAATGATGACATGCGGGGCGACCAGATCCAAAACGGTACGCATTAACTGTACAAGACGATGGGTGCGCGGCAGGCTGGCGCAGGTTGTGCCAATTTCTTTCCAGATAAAGGTAATCGCGTCCAGACGAATAAGTTCTGCCCCATGGGCAATATAGAATAGCAGCACATCAATGACTTCGAGCAATACATCTGGGCTGGCGTAGTTAAGGTCAATTTGATCGTCGTTAAAGGTTGTCCAGATATATTCTTCGCCGCGAGCCGTTTGGAATGGTGTCAGTACGGGGGTTGTACGCGGCCTGAATACGCTGGATAGATCGGTATCCGGCTTCAGGGACAGGAAAAATGTTTCAAATGCAGGATCACCTTTGAGGTAGCCCTGAAATTCCATGCTCTGGGCCGAGATGTGGTTGACCACGGCATCAAACATCAGGCGGAAGTGCTCCCCCAGGCTGGCAATATCTTCCCAATCGCCCAACTCAGGATTAACCTGACGATAATCAATCACCGAAAAACCATCATCCGATGAATAGGGAAAAAACGGCAGAATATGAACCGTGCTGATGAGTTCGGCAAGATAGTTCTGGAGAAACTCCCCCAGGGTTTGTAGCGGGCGCGTGCCATTGTGCTGGATCATATCCCCATAGGTGATCAGCACCGAATCGCGCTCCGTAACGCGGTTGTTCCGGGAAGGTTGAGATTGGCGCGGGAAAAGAGCGTTGAATTGGTTAAGTTGGTTGAGCAACCGCTGATGAATAGCTGCGGCGCGATCCTGACCGTAAATGAAGGCGATGTGGTCGTAGAGTTTTTTTTCGAGGGAAGCGTTTTTTTTATTCGGCACGGGTGAGTTGATGAAGATGATTATGCAGTGCGTGGAGCGAGTAGTGTTCCTTGGCAATGCGAAAATTATGCTCAGTAGTTTCACGGCGCAGTTCGGCATTAATCAGATATTCAAGCGCCTGATCGGCAGCCCGTTCAATGATTTCTGCCGGGACGGTTGCCAGATTATAAGCTGTATAACCTGCCAGGGTGCCGCCCAGGGAGACAACCCGCAAACCCTTGTCTTTGATATCGGCCCGATAGACCGGGTATTCAAAAAGCATCACAGGTAATTTGGCGCGCAGGGCTTCCAGCAATTGGTTGCCCCAACCTTCCCACAAACTGGGATAAGTAACAAAATCAGCGTGGGCATAAGTATCCCAAAGGGAGTAAATTTTCTGACCGTTGCGAATGGTACGGCTTTCGTCGATGATATCTTCAATAAACAGGGCTTCGACACCCAGTTGTTTGGCCTTTTCGACCAGTAAATTTTTATAACGCCCGGTACGATCATCAAGGGCGTAGCCAGCCAAGACTAAAACAATGCGGCTCTTGGGCGTAAATTTAAGCTCGTTATAGATGCCATGTTTTTCCAGTTTGGCACGGCGGTGGGGGGCATTCAGAGCGTGGATAAAATCCAGAGCCAACTCGATGCCTTTGCGTGTGACAAGACGCGTGGCCTGAAGTACAAGAATATCGCCCGCTTGCAAGCCAATTTGAGCGCGGAAGTCGCTATTATACTCGTCTATCTGCCAGGGCGGAGCATCGAAATCGAATACATTCGGCACAATCGTTGCCGCAATACCTTTGCGCGCCAGTAATTTTTGTTGTGCCAGGGAATTTATGACCACATGCTGAATCAGGGGGTTGCGCGGCGGTAGATAGCAATCGGCCAGTTCGAGCGCAGCAGCGTTGGTCAGGATATCGGTCGGGCGTTCGAAGTAAAAATCATGATGATGCGCCAATACCGGCAACTGACGATTTTGCACAGCATTGGCAAGCGCAAGCGCGGCGGCCGGATTGATGCCAACCGACCAGATATTTTGAATAATTAGAAAATCAATCTGTTTTTCGTCAATAAACGCCAAAAGTTTCTTTTCAATCGCATCCGATAGACGACCTAATTCGGCACGATAAGCATTTATATCGGGGTAATCACGTAACGCTCGAAAAGTATTGTAATTAAGCAGCCGCACATCGGGACGATGATGGTACAACTCATCGATGAGGGTACCCTCACCTGTGCCAATTTTTCCCGCGCATAGGAAAACACAATGCCCCATCCCTTCCAGAACGCGTTTCCATTTATTCATTTCCAGGGAAACACCATCGGTGAAACCCGCGATATAGTGCAGAATGCCGATGTTTTTGCCCATAGCTTTAAGGATAGCCAGCTTTCTTTCCGCAAACAGCGCCCCTTTTTCTACAGCGCGGTCAAAGCCCTGAGATATTAGCCTTTGACGCCGCCCGCAGTCAACCCTTCTTCCAGATAGCGTTCCATTGCCAAGAAAAGCAAGACGATAGGCACGGTCATGATCGTAGATGCCGCCATAACAACATGGGGCCGCGGGGTGGGGTCGTTGAAAATGGTGTTGATCTTGATCGGCATCGTAAACATATTATGGTCATTAAGGAAAACCAACGCATAGAGAAATTCGTTCCAGGCGATCATAAATGTATAGATACTGACAGATACCAACGCGGGGATGGCCAGCGGCAGGGTAACGCGCCAGATCACATCCAGGCGAGAGCAGCCATCAATCAAAGCAGCCTGCTCGATCTCATCAGGGATGGTGCGGAAATAATTGGTCAGCATATACAAGGCAACGGGCAGGGTTTGCGCCAGATAGGTGAAAATCAGAACCCCAAGATTATCTTGAACGTCAAAGCCGATACGGTCGCCGATTTGCGCCAACATGGCAAAAAGCGGGATTATCAGTAGCACACCAGGGAAGAGATAAACCAACAGAATGCTGTTCAGCAAAACCGTTTTTCCCTTAAACTTCAGACGCGCGATAGCATATGATCCCAAAACTGCCAAAAAGACGGCGATAAAAGCGGTAGGAAGCGATACCTTTAGTGTGTTGAGAATATTGGCACCAAATTCTTGATAACTGGGGTGCGCTGGATCAAAAAGCTCTTTGTAGGCATCCAGACGCAATGCTTCAGGGATATATACCGCCTCGCGGCCCCCAATTTCGGCACGTGTCTTGAAAGATGAGCTAACCATCCAGTAGAAGGGAAACAAGATGCTAGTGAGGAAAAAGAATAAAGTCAGTGAGAAAATCAAGCGCGGCCAGGTGATCCATGCGGCCAAGTGGGCAATAAAACTCTTACGTTCAGTATCCATGGTTAATCTTCCTCGCTATTCCGCATCACAATGCCAATATAAAATGCCATAAAAATTGCTAAAATCGTCAGCAAGATCATTGCGGTAGCTGCCCCGCGACCAAAATCAAATAAGCGAAAACTAAATTCGTAGGTGAGTACGGGCAAAACCCGGGTACCAAAACCACCGCCGGTTAGCAGGAAAATATCATCAAATTTATTGAAAGTCCACATCAGGCGCAACAGGAAGATAGCTCCTAACACATAGCGCAACTCAGGGATGGTGATATTCCAGAATTTTTGCAGGGTATTGGCACCATCTACTTCGGCGGCTTCGTACATAGTGCTATCCACGGCCTGTAGGCGGGCTAAAATCATCAACATTGCAAAGGGGAAATATCGCCAGGCTTCAAAGATAATCACCAGGAGCAGAGCCAGGCCGCGTGACGAGAGATAGGCCATGGGCAGATCAATCACCCCTAACTTCATCAAGATATCATTCACAACCCCCGATGGGCGCGGGTCTAAAATCCAACGCCAGACAAAGGCAACACTCACAATCGGCGCCACGTATGGGAAGAGAAAAATCGCCCGGGTAATACCGCGGCCGCGGAATGGGCGGTTCAGCAATAACGCAGCAATAAGTCCAACGATAATTGTGAGGAAGGTAGCGGCAAATGAATATACCACACTGGTAACGGCCGCTCCCCAGCTTTGTCCCGGTTGAAATTTGAAAGCAAAATCTTCAAATACTTTGCGGTAGTTTTCAAATCCAACAAAGGGAGCATGGAAAACATCATTCAGGTTATGCAGGCCTACATCGTGAAAGCTCACCCACACGCTAAAAATTGCCGGAAAGATAACCAGGCCAAAAACGATCAGAGCAGTTGGCGAAATCAGCGTCCAGGCCAAACGCGTTTCACGCGCTCGAAGGGATTTCCAGTGGCTTGGCTTGCTTGCAATGGACATGGTATTTCCTTTCCAAACCGGGAGTAGTTTGAAGAATAGTTGGGGACGCAGCCGAAACTGCGTCCCCACAAACATCAGGCGATCTTACTCGCTCTGGCGTTCAGTGTACAGCAGTTCTACCTGCTCTTGCAGCCATTCTGCCGCAGTTTCAGGGGTCATGCTACCCTCAAGGGCAATATTGCTAATGGCCTGTGAAATCAGTAAGCGGCCCTCGATATCACCAACTACGGCACGCTGGGTAGCGTCGTAATCGGGACGGAAGAGCCAGCGTTGCATGGATTCGAAACCATTGGCAATTTGCGCCAGGGTATCTTCGGAATAGTTGGCGAAGTAATCACTGAGTCCAGCCCAACCTTCAACCGCGCTTTCCAACACGGGGACTTTTCCAAAGGGGGCCAGAGCCAAAATATCTTGGTAGTTCTGTCCATCCATGAAGAACTTAACAACTTCCTGGGACATGGGGTCTGCGCCTTGCAGAATGCCCAAGGTTACCAGTTGGCCGTAAGATGCCGCTCCGTTGGGGCCTTCCATCGAGGCTGCAAAGCCTGTTTTGCCGGCCAAATCTTCAACGGGGATTTCAACAGCGCCACCTGCTTCAAGGCCGGAGCCATCAACCAGGTCGTCCATGATGTAGGTGCTGTAGAATAGCATACCAGATTGATCCAGTTCGTAGGCTTCACGCGCACCGCGCCAGTATTGCGGGCCAGGCAGCGCACAACGCTGCAGTTCACTGTAGAAAGCCAGGGCCTCAACCATTTCGGGTGTATTCATGCTAACATTGCCATCGGCATCGAAAGGCCAAGCATTATTCGACATGGCAACCTGCTCGAAAACCTGATGGGGATAATTTTGTCCAGGATCGGTTGCCAATGTGAGACCGTAAAGCAAATTGCCGGTGCCGGGCAGGGCGTCGCAAGCGGCATTAATGTCGTCCCAAGTAACAGGAGCATTCAAGCCAGCTTCGCCGAAAATATCGCCACGGTACCAAATGGCCTGAATCCAGCCGTCAAAGGGAACAGCCGCGTATTTGCCGGTGGTAGGGTCGGTGACCATTGCCAACGGGCCAGCGCGGAAATCATCTTCACCAATGCTCTGAATAGTAGCAACAGCGGCATCTTCATCCAGAATGCCATCGGCAGCGAAAGAAGACACACGCTCAATGCCCATACGAACAATATCGGGCAAGCGATTCGCAGCTTGAGCTGTAGCAATGCGTTGGGCAATGCCCGCTTCTTCAATGGGTACAATGCGCAGATCAACTTCTGGATGTTCGGCCATAAACGCGTCTGCGATGGCTTCGTATACGTCAATACGGGCTTCTTCGTTGTCAGTTGTCCAGAATTCGATCACAGTTTGTTCTTGTCGAGGCGCAAAAGCCATCAAGAAAAGCGAGCTAATCAGCACAACCATCATTAAAATAGAAAACTTCTTCATAGTGTCTAATCCTCCAAAATAGTTTAAAAGGGTCACTCGTACAACTTCAAGACGTTCTCGAAAATTATTTTCTCTTCGCATCACCTCCTTTTACCATAATGCTTTCTCATTATTTTCCACCGCAAGTTTCGCGAATAACCAACGTAGGTTCCAGGATTACGGATTTGGATTCCAAATCTTCCCCCTTAACACATTTAATGAGCATTTCGCTGACCATATCACCAATTTGATAAATGGGCTGGTGAATGGTGGTCAGCGGAGGATGACTGTGCTCGGCGAGCGGAATATTATCGAAACCGGTAATCGCAATATCTTTACCAACAATCAGCCCTTTTTTCTGGGCGGCGCTCACTGCTCCAAGCGCCATTAGATCGTTACATGCCGCAATCGCCGTCGGTGGATTTGTGCGCTCTAATAATTGGCTGGCTTGCCTAAACCCATCACGTTGGGTCAGATCACCGGCAATAACCATGGTTGGATCCAGGTGAATTCCCCTTTCAATCAATCCTTCGCGAAACCCCATTAGGCGAGCATGCGCAAACATCAAATGATCGGGAGCTGCAATAAAAGCAATTGATTTGTGGCCTAAATCGGCCAGGTGATGTGCAAGCAGGCGCATCCCATATTCACCATCTTCATCAACCCAGGGATACACACACGGACTCTCTGTACGCCCAAAAGCGACAAAAGGGAAATTGCTTTCACACAAGTATTCAATGCGGGGGTCTTGTCGGCGCGTTCGAACGATGATGAAACCATCTACGCGGTAGCTTTGCACATTTCGGCGATAGACAGCCAACTCTTGTTCGCCGGGTGCTTGTGTGGCAACCAAAAGATCGTAACCTAATTTAGCGGCTTTGTTGCCGATACCGGCCAGGAACTCGCTAAAAAATGGGTCGGAAAAACGAGGGCCAAATGTAGGCAAGATAAAACCCAGTGTATCGGTGCGCTGCTTTTGCAGACGCTGAGCCATAATGTTGGGGATATAGCCCATCTCGTCTGCAGTGCGGCGGACCAGTTCTTTTGTCTCCGGGCTGACGTCATCGTAGTCATGCAAGGCGCGCGAAACCGTTGTGACCGATTTCCCCACTTTTTCTGCCAAATCTTTTAGCGTAATCGGCATACCGCTCCTTATATGCTAATATCTTACCAAAACGTTTTGGATGCTCGCTTATCATAAACCAAAACGTTTTGGGTGTCAAGCAAAGAACTTTCTGCAGAATGCTTTTTTACACCGCATAATGTATAATCCTTTGATTACGAATACAATATCCTCAAGATTAGGGTACCCGCTGGAGTAATTATATGAATTTCACCGATCCCGCCCCGCTTTCCATCCCAACCTTG
>JABGRQ010000185.1:16800-23813 GCA_018648225.1 Chloroflexota bacterium | reverse complement strand
TCTACCGCGCGTACGGCGAATCCATCCATACTGGAATTGGCAAAGGCGGGCAAATCAATCTGCGAGATAATCTCTTCAGCCAAGACGCGCCCAAGAGCATTTGCAAGCGGAACCGATTCAGCCGTCAGTGGCGAAAATTCGGCCAGCAAACGGGCTTGGGCTTCTGCGATGGGAGTTAAGGGAAATTGAGACGGCATGGGCTTAACGTGCGCGTACCCGCCGGGCGTCAACAATATTGTCGAGACGTTCTACACGATCCAGAATGCGGCTGAGATGGGCAATATCGCGCACCTCAAGCACCAGATCGAAGGTGGCCATATTGCGGCGGTTGACATCCACTTGCACGCGGTTCATACTAACCCCTTCGTCGTCCAGCAGCGTTGAAACATCTTTCAGCAGTCCGGCGCGGTCGTAGGCTTTGATGCGTACCGGCACGGGGAAAGTTTGCCGGACTTCGCCCCAGGAGACTTTTACCAGACGTTCCTGATCTTTGACGTTGAGAATATTTGGGCAATCGCGGCGGTGAATGGTTGCGCCGCGCCCGCGGGTAATATAACCAGTTATTTCATCGCCGGGGGCCGGGTTGCAGCAAAGCGCCATGCGCGTGAGCAAGCCCTTGAGGCCGCGCACCGTGATGCCTTCCACGGTCTGCGATTCCATCTCTTTTAATGGCGGCACCGGAAATTCGAAATCGTCGTCTTCGTCTTCCTCGATCAAAATTAGCGCGTTGGAAACACGCGCCAGCGGAAGATCGCCAATCCCAATCGCCTCAGAGAGATCATCCACAGCCTTAAAATTTAAGTCCCGCGCCAACTGCTCCAGATTTTCATCGACCAGTCCCAATTGGCGGAGTTCACGCTCCAGGAGTTCGCGGCCGTGTTTTACATTTTGGTCACGGGCCTGAATTTTAAACCAGCGCTGAATTTTTGAGCGCGCACGCTGGGTTTTTACCAACCCCAGACGCGTATTGAGCCAGTCCCGGCTGGGGCCGCCACGCTTGGCGGTAAGAATGGATACCTGATCGCCGGTTTTGAGGGATGAATCGAGCGAAACCAGTTTGCCGCCAATTTTGGCGCCACGGCAGCGATGTCCAACTTCCGTATGCACATGATAGGCAAAATCGATCGGGGTTGCCCCTTGTGGCAAGTCGATGATGTCGCCTTTAGGGGTAAAAACATACACCCGGTCGCCAAAGACATCTGATTTCATGCCATCGACAAATTCCTGAGCGTCATCCACATCTTGCCGCCATTCCATGAGTTGGCGCAAATAGATAATCCGGCGCTCGAAATCGGGATCGTGTCCGGAGCCTTCTTTGTAGCGCCAGTGGGCAGCAATGCCATATTCGGAATCCTGGTGCATTTCCTGAGTGCGAATTTGCACTTCAAGGGTGCGGCCATCATCATAAACTACCGCGGTGTGCAAAGATTGGTAGAAATTCTCTTTGGGGGCAGCAATATAATCGTCAAAAGAGCCTGGGATAGGCCGCCAATTGGCATGAATTTCACCCAAGACAGCATAACAATCGGCTTTTGCGGGCACCAAAATACGAATACCGCGAATATCGTAAACTTCTTCAAAAGGGACCCCCTTGCGCTGCATTTTGCGGTAAATCGAATAGATATGCTTGGGTCGGCCGGTAACCTGAGCCTTTTTGATGCCGACTTGATCCATGACGGCCTGTAAGCGGTCTTTGATGGCATCAACGGTTTCTTCGCGCTCTGTGCGCCGCTCGGTTAGTTTGCGCGCAATTTCGAGATATTTTTGATTGTCGAGATAACGGAAAGACAAATCTTCTAATTCCCACTTCATTTGCCAGATACCCAAACGGCTTGCCAACGGCGCAAAAATATCCATGGTTTCTTTGGCAATGCGCTTTTGCTTGTCGGGTGAAGTAAAATTCAGTGTGCGCATATTATGCAAACGGTCGGCAAGTTTAATCAGCACCACCAGCGGATCATCGGCCATTGCCAAAAATGTTTTGCGCAAACTGGCTGTCGCCAGGGCCGATTTATCATGCCGTCCGCCTTTTTTGCCGGGCTGAACTTCTTCCGCCAGTGGTTCTTCTTCGACATCCAGATGGTCGCCACGCGAGACGCGCGGCAACGATGTCAGTTTGGTGACCGAGTCAACCAGCATGGCAACATCATCGCCAAAATCACTACGTAAAGTTTCAATGGTGAGATCAGTATCTTCTACCGTATCGTGGAGCAGACCCGCAGCGATTACCTGCGGCGGCACCATCATCTCGGCGAGGATAGTTGCCACAGCCATGCAATGCAGAAAATAGGGTTCGCCCGAGGCGCGTGTTTGTCCCTGATGCGCTTTTTCGCCCACACGGTAGGCGCGCTGAATGAGTTCCCGGTCAATCGGGGAATATGAATCAGGGAGAATTACAAGCAGCTCTTCAACACTCATAACACCAGAGTATAATCACGCCGTGGGTTTGGAGCAAGGTCATAAATCGATCAAATCACGAAAACACCACAAATGCCTGCCGCTCAGCGTGAAATCAACCGCAACCAATCTACCGCGCGAACAGTGCGGTGCAGCATGTGGTCGTCATCGACCGTATTGAATTTAAGTTGTGTAAAACTGCGCTCGGCTAAACTACGCACATAATCGATCGGGATCACATCATCTTGCGTACCATGATAGATGATTGTGGGAACATCAACTTGCAAATTCTCTTGAAGGGCAAAATCGGGCCAGACAAGGGCTGGCGCGAGGAGAATTAGTTTGTCCAACCTTTGGGGGTGCATCTTCGCATAGAGCGCAGCCATCAACCCCCCAAAGCTGGAACCGATCAACGTCCAATTATCTTCAGGATGAGATTGCAAAATTGAAAGGAGTTTGCCCATGCGCTGATCCAGTGATCCGGTAAAATCGGGGGTATGCACATCGGGAAAACGATCCCTCAAATATGCGGCCTTCATCCCCTGACTGCTACCTTCCAATCCATGAATAAAAAGCAGGTTCATAGCTTCACTTTGCCCTAATCTCTGATACACTATACCCAATGATACCAAAGCCAACGATACCCGTACCCAGCAAGAAAATCCTCCTGGTTGAAGATAATGACGTAATTCGCGAAGGCATCGCCCAGCATTTGCAGATTGATAATTATCTTGTCATTCAGACTAGCAACGGAGCAGAAGCACTCAAGGTGCTTAACAATTTTACGCCCGATCTGATTCTCTCAGATATTAACATGCCCGGCACAGATGGAATTGAACTTTATAAAGAAATCCGCAAAAATCCAAGCCTGATCACAGTGCCGTTTCTTTTCCTGACCGCGGATAATTCGGCGCAAAGCCGTCGGCTAGGACGCGAACTTGGGGTTGAAGATTATCTTACCAAACCCATCAATCGCCAGGATTTGCTCAGCACAATCAATGCCCGCTTGCTACGCTCTGCCGAGGTAGAAGTTGCGCATATTGGTCAGGCTTACCTGGAAACCGTGAAAGTATTAGCCAATGCAATTGAAGGACGCGATCATTATACTCGCGGGCATGTGGACCGTGTGACCAAATACGCGCTTTGGATGGCCGAAGAGCTACGCTGGCCGGATGAACAGATGCGCATGATGGAATTTGGTGCCCGACTGCATGATATTGGCAAAATCATCATTCCGGATCAAATTCTGAACAAACGCGGGAGACTCACGCCAGAAGAGTGGGCGTTGATGCAGCAGCATCCTGTCGCCGGGGAAAAAATTCTGAGTGGAATCAGCCATTTGCAGGCCGCGCGGCCATATGTGCTTTATCATCACGAACATTGGGATGGCACAGGCTATCCCGAGGGTTTGCAAGGCCGCGAGATTCCGCTGGAGGCGCGCATTTTAGCCATCATTGATGTGTATGATGCACTGACCACAGAGCGGCCTTATCATCCGGCGCGCCCACATGGCGAGGTCTTGCATTATATCGAATTGCAATCCGGAAAATATTTTGATTCAGATCTGGTGGTTGTTTTTCTTGATGTCATGAAAAAACGCCTGCCTGAAAGTTAAAAATGCGCTCACTTACCATTCCTACGCCAGAGAGGATCATCCTCGTAGTTGAAGATAGTTCGCAAATACGCAATGTCATCGCCCGCGCTTTAATGATGGAGGGCTATATTACGCATCAAGCTGGAAACGGTTTAGATGGACTTAAAATGTTGGAGAAAGTCACCCCGCATCTGATTCTTTCCGATGTGAATATGCCTCAAATGGATGGCCTCCAATTTTTCCAAGCAGTGCGTAAAAATCCAGCCTGGACAACCATCCCATTTATTTTTCTGACCTCCCACAGTTCCACAGAAGACATTCAGCGTGGGCGCGAATTGGGTGTTGAAGATTACCTCACCAAGCCCATTGACCCACACGATCTAATTAAGATTATTAATGCCCGCCTGTATCGCACAGCGGCAGTTGAAGTTGCGCAGGTGGGGCAGGCATATTTGGATACCGTCAAAGTTTTGGCAAATGTCATCGAGGGGCGAGATCACTATACCCGCGGGCATGTGGAACGCGTGACAACGTACGCCATGTGGGTGGCAAATGAATTAAACTGGCCGCTTCAACAACTGCGAATGCTTGAATTTGGGGGACGCTTGCATGATATTGGCAAAATACTCATCCCGTCAAGTGTACTCAATAAACCGGGCCGCCTCACCGATGATGAGTGGAGCATGATGAAAAGGCACACTATCGCCGGTGCAAAAATGCTGCGAGACATTCAGCATTTGCATGGGACGCTGCCCTATGTGCTGTATCACCACGAAAAGTGGGATGGCACAGGTTATCCCAAAAACCTACGGGGAAAAGAAATCCCAGTTCAAGGGCGGTTATTAGCTCTCGCCGATGTGTATGACGCCCTGACTACAGCGCGCCCCTATCATACCGCTCGCAAACATGAAGATGTGATTGAAATTCTACGCAAAGACTCTGGCATTCATTTTGATCCGAAATTAACACCAATTTTCATCGATGTACTCAATAAGCGTAGAGCGCAATCCATAGCTCAAAAGAAAACCTGATCAAGGATTTTAACTTGCGGGTCGAAAACGATCCGCAATGCGCAAACCCAGCGTAAATATCCCTGCTAACAACCCTACTGCCAGATAATCAATCACTGGAATGCGCGCGATCTCATTCAGCGCCAGCCAGCCGCGTCCGCTGTACACCCAGATCGCGCTGAGAATATATGCCAGGCTAACTCCCCAGCGCACCCGGCGCGAGAGTTTCAATCCGTGCATTTGGGTAATCACCAAAACACCGCCAAACCCAAAGGCAAACATCGGCCATAGATTATTCCCCTGCATTACAGCAACAAGCGTGCCATGCACCAAAACGCCAACTTCTTGAAACAGCGTCCACCAGCGGTTGGTGTGAATGCGCATGAAGAATAAACTTCCCTGCAACAACAGCAAAAACATATAAAAGAAGCCTATCAAATGCCCATTGGTGAAAACCATGGGGTGATACCAGAAGGTATACACGGTCGCCCAGGCAAAGAAATAGCCGTGATATTTACGCGCAAAACGGATGATCTCCTGCTTCAGGGGCAATTTCTTGCCAAAAAACATCCCGCGGCGATTATTCTCCATCAGCAATACCCAAACCAAGAGCACCACAACCGATCCCTGCGAACTCCAGATCGAGACATCCTGCGCCAGGCCATCATATAACCAATGCGTCTGCACAAAATGGAGAATGATGAACAGCGCATTCACAGCCAATGCGGCCCAATTCCAGCGATGCAAGCTGGTTGAATATTTCGATTTCTGAGACTGGGCCTTGTAAATCAGATACCAGAATGACAACTGGTGCAGCAAATACATACCCCAGGCCGATAAACGCGTCCAGAAGGTGGGTTCGGGGAGCTTCCAGTAATACCACGAAGCGCCCTGATCGGGGAGCAGGCGAATGGCATCCAGGCGCGAACCAGCCAACCAAATCAAACCCGAAAAAAGCAAACTCAACAAAATTCCACCCCATAAAACTTGTACATCTTTACGTGAAGTTGTGTTCTGCGACATATTCTTAATATCCTCCTCGCTTATTTTCCCAATAAATCCCGGAAAGCAGTTTCCGCCGTGGGGAATTTAAAGCTAAAACCCAAAGCCTGCAATTTTTCAGGCAGCACACGCTGACCATCAAGCACTACCGTGGCAACTTCGCCAAACATCAGGCGCATGACAAAACCGGGCAAGGGAATCACCGAAGGTCGGCGCATCACTTTCCCCAGGGCTTTGCCAAAATCGGCATTGGTCAGCGGGTTGGGGGCGGTTAGATTTACCACACCATTGGCCTGCGAATTGGTGATGACAAAGCGCAACGCAGATGCGGTATCGGCGATATGAATCCACGAATACCACTGGCGGCCATGCCCAAACGTGCCGCCTGCAAACAGGCGATAGGGCAGCAACATGCGCGGCAACGCTCCACCCGCAAGGCTGAGTACCACGCCGGTGCGCACGATCACACGTCGCACACCCAGAGCTTCAACCGCGGCAGAAACCGCTTCCCATTGTTGGGAGACTTCGGCCACAAAATCACTCCCGGTGGGCGAAGTCTCGGTCAGCGGTTCATCACCCTGCGTGCCATAGTAGCCGATCGCCGATGACTGCACAAAAACCAGGGGTTTCTTCTCGGCGGCCTGGATCGCTTCAACCAGCGCCGTGCCTGCATCCAGGCGACTCTGCAAGATGAGCGCTTTGCGCTGCGGAGTCCAGCGGGCGGGGAAGAATTTCTCCCCGGCGATATTTTCTCCGGCCAGATTGACGACCGCATCCACGGTGTTGATGACATCACCCCACCCCTGGGCGGATTTCCCGTCCCACTGAATGGCTGTCACCCCCGGGGGAAGTTCGAGCGTCCCCGCGGGTTGGCGCGTCAACACCAGGGGTTGATCTCCCGCTTCAAGAAATTGTTTCACGAATTCGCGGCCAATCAACCCGCTGCCGCCTGCGATCAAGACTTTCATAACACACTCCAATCTACCATGCTCAACCAACCTTCGATCGGT